>JASJKW010000299.1:0-3064 GCA_037621305.1 Pseudomonas sp. | reverse complement strand
ATCAACATAGCTCTGGCCCTCGACCACCTCGCCATCGACCGGCACACGCTCGCCGGGTCGTACTTCGACCACGTCACCCGGAGCCACTTCGCCGACCGCTATATCCAGCGTGCTGCCGTCGCGTCGCACCCGCGCGGTTCTGGCCTGCAGGCCGACGAGCCGCTGGATGGCCTCGGATGTTCGGCCCTTGGCACGGGCTTCGAGAAAGCGCCCGAGCAGGATCAGCGCCACAATCACGGCAGCGGCCTCGTAGTAGACGTTGACCGTACCGGCCGGCAACAGGTCGGCAGCAAAGGTGGCAATCACGGAGTAGGCATAGGCAGCCAGGGTGCCCAGCGCGACCAAGGAGTTCATATCGGGTGCAAGGCGCAGCAGGGCAGGGAAACCCGCACGATAGAAGCGTCGGCCGGGGCCAACCAGTACCAGAGTGGTTAGTATGAACTGCAGATACCAGCTCCACTGTAGACCGATAGTGCGCATGACCAGCTCATGCACACCCGGCACCATGTGTGAGCCCATTTCAATCACGAACACCGGTAATGCCAGCAGGGCGGCGATGACGAAATCGCGCTTGAGTGCGGTGCGCTCGGCGTCCTTTTTTGCGTTAGCTTTTTCCCCGGCATCACCTGCCAGGGAGTCGATAGCCTGCGCCGAGTAGCCGGCGTTCTCGATGGCGGCGACCAGAGCATCGGTGGCAGCGGTGCCGTGCACAGTGACACGCTCTGTCGCCAGGTTGACTCTTGCTTCGGACACACCCGGTACGGCTTTGAGTGCGCGCTCGACACGGGCGACGCAGGAGCCGCAGGTCATGCCTTGGGTGGACAGTTCGACGGTGCTGTCAGGCACGCTGTAGCCGGCTTTGTTGACTGCCTGCACCAGCGCAGTGCGGTCAACCGGGTGGGTGAGTCTGACATCGGCGCGTTCGGTGGCGAGGTTGACCGCAACCGCGCTGACGCCCTCGACCTTGCTGAGGGCAGCTTCCACGCGGCCGACGCAGGAAGCGCAGCTCATGCCTTCGATGGGCAGGCTGATCGCCGTTATGGCGGCGGGGTCGCCTGTGATTGACGCGCTCATGGTTTGCCTCCTGGCCTGAATGAATTCAATACGGATGCAGGCTAAACCTTCCCATCATGGGAAGGTCAAGTCATCAGGCCCCGAACGGGCGTTATTCTGCTATGGTTGCCAACCTGTTTTGTCATCTGGTTTACACGGAAATTCTGTATGAACTCTATCGGTCCGATTCATTTCGCCGGCTCTGATACTTTCAGTCTGCGCCAACTCGATGAGTTGAATGGGCTATCCAAAGGCACCAGCTTTCGTTGGTTCAAGGCATGTGAAGCGGAACTGAGCGAGGGGGTGGATTACTTTCACCTGCCCGCCGATGCGCATGCAGATTTGATTGACAGCCTCAGAGCGTCGGGACAGATCTATCCCAGTACCCGACATCTGCTGCTACTGACCCGCAGTGGTTATGAATGCATGCGCGTACGTTCGATGCGCTGATATAAGGATCCAGAATGCTCATTGAGCTGTTCGCAGTAATGGCGCCGGTACTGATTGTTGCGGGTATCGGCTTTGGCTGGGCGCGTTCCGGTCAGCCTTATCCCACCGAGTTTGTCACCCGACTGGTCCTCAATATCAGTACCCCTTGCCTGGTGCTGTCGACGCTGAGTCGCGCCGAGGTCGATTTGCAGGTGTTCGGGCAGATGGCGCTGGCCTGTGTGGTGATCTGCGCCATCATGGCCTTGATCGGCTGGGTGCTGAGCCGGGCGATCAACTCCGATCCCAAGGTGCTGGTGCCAGCCTATATGTTCCCCAACACCGGCAATATGGGCTTGCCGATCAGTCTGTACGCCTTCGGTGAGCCGGGGTTGGCATTGGCTGTGGCCTTCTTCGTGGTGTTGTCGGTGGGGCATTTCACCGTCGGTATGATTCTGTCCGGTGCAGCGCAGTCCTGGCGACGGTTGCTACTCAACCCGGTGATCATCAGCCTGGGTGTGGCGCTGGCGGTATTGATGCTGGATATTCAGTTGCCGCGCTGGATTGCCAACACCGTCGATCTGCTTGGCAGCATGAGTATTCCGATGATGCTGCTGACCTTGGGCGTGTCTTTGGCCAGCATTCGGCTGAAGCAGGTGGGGAAGGGCATGTTGCTCGGCGGCTTCCGCATACTGTGCGGCGCTGCGATCGGTTGGGGTATTGCTCTGGCGTTGGATCTGCCGCCTCTGGCCCAAGGGGTATTGGTGCTGCAGTCGGCGATGCCGGTGGCGGTATTCAACTATCTGTTCGCGGTGAAAGCCAATCGCTCACCGGAAACCGTCGCCAGCCTGGTCATCTGTTCGACCCTGTTGTCTTTCATCTTTATTCCCTTGCTGTTGATCTGGTGGTTGCCGGCGGCGGGGTGAGCCCCACCGCTGTAGCCAGTCAGACGTCGCGATCGTGGGCTTGTGCAGCGAGTTTGCTGGCATCCACCCGAACAAAGGTCGAGTCACCTATGGCAGTCAGCACATCGCCAGCATAGATCTCACAGATGATACGGCTCTTGCGATCCAGCGGACCCTCTACCCGAGCGCGCAGCGTCAGCTCCACACCCATCGGGGTTGGCTTGATGTACTTGATACCCAGATTGCCGGTGACGCAATTGATTTCCGTCGGCTCCTTGCCCTCGGCCTGTTCGGCGCGCAGATGGTACGCCATCGCCGTCCAGTTGGAGTGACAGTCCACCAGCATGGCCAGCAGGCCGCCATACACCAGATCCGGCCAGCCGCAGTACTTCGCTTCCGGCAGATGCCGGGCGACGACATGAATATCGTCCGCATCCCAGAAGCTCTTTATCTGCAGCCCATGGGGGTTGCTGCCACCGCAGCCGTAACATACGCCGTGGGGGGAGAGGAGATCTTGCAGAGCAGTAGTAGTCATGGGGCCTTGTTCTTATTGAATAATCGAAACGGTATTGTGCCCTCATTCCATGGGGCTTGCCATGCTGCGAAAGGATCAATAAAGGCCGTGAATCCCTTTAATCAGGAATGGATTCTGGTCATGGCCTGACGAATCGAATCGGTAT
>JASJKW010000298.1:0-8571 GCA_037621305.1 Pseudomonas sp. | reverse complement strand
GCAGTTTGAGTTCGATACCGCTGCGATTGGATGAACGCGCACGTCGGCAGCTCGCCGAGCAAGCCGCCACCCTGCACTGGAGTTACGACGGAACCTACTATTTCATCAGCAACAATTGCGCCGTTGAAACCCTGAAATTACTGCGCAGCGGCAGCGCACTCCCGCAGCTGAACGATCTGGACAGCCTGACGCCCAATGGCCTGCTTGAAGTGCTCCACACCCGTGGGTTAGCGGATTTGCAGCCACTGCAGGACCGTCAGGACGCACTCCGCCAAGGTTACTATTTCGACTCCTACCAAGAACGCTACCAACACATGTTCGAGGTAATCCGCAGCCGTCTGCAGATACCTATTGAACGTATGGAGGAGTGGCTGGCTAGCCCCGCCGATCGCCGGCAGGCTTGGTTCAACGCTGCGGACACCAGAGCCACTGCAGCGCTATTGGTACTGGAGGAAGCCATTCGTCGACGGCAAATGCTGCTGATTCAGCAGGACCTCAAGCAGCGCTTCCTGGCTGCCGATGCCCCGCCGGAACTGACTGAGGCCGCTCAGATGATGCAGGGATTGCTGAGCGGCAGCAGTTTTCTCAGTCGTCCAGGGGAGCTATTGAGCGAGGGCTACGGCCTGCCACAACCGCACGAGTCCCAGCGCTTTCTCGAGCTGGCCGGCACCAGACAACAGCAGCTGTTGGCCACAGCCGATGACCTGGAGCAACGCCTGCTCTCACTGATGAATCCGCAACAGCGCCAGCAACTGGACGCCACCAGTGACAACATCCACCTGCTGGCACGGCAGTTGCGGCGCCTGCACGAGGAGTCTGGCGGCATTCAACTGCGGAGCGTGCCCTGAAAGTCCTGAGTGTCCCATTGAGGAGAGTTGAACTGGCGAGTGCGCTCTGCTGGAAATCCCCAGCACAATGTTGGCCTCTGCCCGTTGCTGCGGATTGGAATGACGGGATGCTCAGCCTGAGCAGGCAGAAAGTTCTTGTGACGCCGATACGATCTGTGTAACATTCTGAATCTCTTGGAGTTATGGTCGGATTCCCATCCACCACGCCAGCTTGCTACCAAGCACGGCAAGGTATTACTCAGACTTCAAGTGCCAGCCAGCCCGGATGGCGAAACTGGTAGACGCAAGGGACTTAAAATCCCTCGATGGCAACATCGTGCCGGTTCGATTCCGGCTCCGGGCACCATTAAAATCAAGCACTTGCGACTATATCCTAGAATAAGTCGTACTCCGCAATTTAATCACACCAATATCCGGGCATGATTTCGCGCCCATCCTCCCCCTACACCTATCCAACCGATTTACAGCAACAACCCCATCACTCCCTTCGCCTTCACTTACTCAGCCTGATTGCCAACCTCTTCCGAGGCCCAAAGCAGCTGGAATTCAAGCTCCTGCCGATTGCCGCTACGCTCGTGCTCAACATTGAATACCGCGCTGGCCGGAATACGCAGCCGCTCACCGGCTACCTGAATACTAAAAGCTTGCTCTGACTCTATAGCGTCAGCCAGCCGACGCAGCTTGGCAACGAACTGAGAGCGGCTATAGGTCTTAGTGAGATCTCGATCTGACATGAAAAGCTCCTTGGTACGCCGCGCTGCTGAAGTAGATCTAACAGCAGCTATCGGGGCGAAAAGTAGGAAGGTGAGGAATGAGGGCGAAACGCAGACAAAATAAAACACGACGCCTGGTCTATTTCTGCAAACTGTCGTACGCCTCCAGAGCCCGCAGCGAAAAAATGTATGCGGCGCCCGCATTCAAAGAGATCGCGGTGGCCAACGTCGCAGCTACTTCTTCGCGGCTCGCACCGGCCTTGATCGCGGCATCAGTATGGGCGGCAATACAACCATCACAGCGTGTCGTAACGGCAACTGCGATCGAAATCAGCTCGCGGGTCTTGGTATCAAGCACGTCGTTTTCAGCAGAGGCTTCACCAAGAGCCGCATAGGCTTTGAGCATTTTTGGATTACTCTTACCCAGCGCACCGAAAGCTTTCTGGATGGTAGGCAGTAGTTCGGACCAGTTATTGAGCATCACGTTAACTCCTGTGCAGGCCACATGTAATGTTGCGACTCAGTGAGTCTAGCTCATAAGCAGGATTACTCTTTATTGCCTACACCGTAAAGTTCTACGAAATAGGACAGAGTTGAATGATGAAAAAGCTATCGACTCACTACGAATGCTCTGGGATGGCCGGAGCATTTCCAGTATCAACAAGATCAGTTCGGTGTGAGCGGGCGTCTGCCCTGGATATAGGCGATACCAAGGCCGCTGGCGATGATCATGCCAATACCGAGCATCGCGCCAGCGTCAGGCGCTTGGTCGAAGGCGATGAATCCAACAATCCCTGCAAAGACGATCTGACCATATGTGAAGGGTGCCAGGGTGGCTGCACTCGCAAAGCGATATGCGTTGGTCAGCAACAGATGACCAAGCGTGGTCACACACCCAAGACCGATCATCAGCCCTACGTCCGTCGTACTAGGTGTGCGCCAATTGAAAAGCACCAGAATGCTCAGCACTGTAGTTCCCACCAGACTGGCTAGGAAATTACTGGTCACCGGGTGATCGGTGCCGGCCAGCCGGCGTGTAAGCAGCTGGTAGACCGAAAGCGACAGTGCGGCACCGAATGGCAATAGTATCGCCGGCGTAAACAATGAGCTGCCGGGACGGACGATAAGTATCACGCCCAGCAGACTGAAAACCACCGCGATCCATTGACTGCGATTGATATGCTCCCCGACCAGCGCCGATGCTACGGTCACCATTAGCGGCGCCAGAAAAATCACCGCCGTCGCTTCGGCCAGGGGAATGTAGCCCAGACCACTGATGAATAGAATGCTCACCCCCACGAGGCTCATGCCGCGGAACAACTGCGGCCAGGGACGCAGGGTAACAAACACGCGGCGCCCCATACGTGGCGTGAAGATCGCCACCATCAGCAGCGTCTGCGCCAAGTAACGCACCCATACAACAAGGATCACGGGATACAACTGCGTCAGATATTTTGACAGACCATCGTTAATGGCCAATAACAGCCCTGACGCCAGAATCAGCAGAGCGCCGAGTAACGGCTGATGTGTATTATTCAAGAAAAGAGCACCGAAATGATGGGCGGAGATAAAAGCACCACGTCTTGCGGAAACGATGCGAAAACGCGGAAACGATTTACAAAACTCAGAAAGTAAAAAGCCCCGCAAACGTATAGCCTGCGGGGCTGTGATACTGGAGGCCGAGGTCGGAATCGAACCGGCGTTCACGGATTTGCAATCCGCTGCAGGACCACTCTGCCACCCGGCCTCGAAGGGGGCTGCTGTGCTGCAATTGCAACACAACTAAATATGGAGCGGGAAACGAGACTCGAACTCGCGACCCCGACCTTGGCACGGTCGTGCTCTACCAACTGAGCTATTCCCGCTCTGGAACGGCGCCTATTCTATCTTTCTGCGGCGCCCTGTCAAGTCATTGATTCGAAAAAGTTTATCTGTTGTTTATTTCGTCTGCATCAGGGCGCAGATGCGGCCAGGCAGCGCGCAAATATACCACCATTGACCACAGGGTCAGAACAGCAGAAATCATCAGCAGCACGTAGCCAAGGATCACCCAGGCGCTCATTGGCAACGCAGGGTTGGCCAGCAGCACCACCAACGCCACCATCTGCGCTGCGGTCTTGTATTTGCCGAGATTGGACACCGCGACCTGCGAGCGGGCCCCCATTTCTGCCATCCACTCACGCAGTGCAGAAATGACGATCTCGCGCCCGATGATGACTACCGCAGGGGCGGTCACCCAGAAGTTGCCATGGCTTTGCACCAACAATATCAGCGCTACGGCCACCATCAGTTTGTCCGCGACCGGGTCGAGGAAGGCGCCGAACGGGGTACTCTGCTCCCATTTACGCGCCAGATAGCCATCCAGCCAGTCGGTTATGCTGGCCAGGGTGAACGTCACCGCGGCGGCCAGATAGCTCCAGTGGAATGGCAGGTAATACAACAGAATGAAAACGGGGATCAGACCGACCCGCGTCAAGGTAAGAATATTCGGAATGTTCATGACGTCTCTGTGAGCGGGCTTTGACAGCATTCTAGTCGCTATGTAGGGCAGTATATATCTGTTCTGCCAGTTTTTTGCTGATACCGGGCGCTTTGGCGATTTCCACCGCACTGGCGCGCGTCAGCTCCTGCAGTCCACCGAAGTGTTTCAGCAGCTCCCTGCGCCGTTTCGGGCCAACACCAGGAATGCCTTCCAGGGTGGATGTATTGCGTGTCTTGCCACGGCGCTGACGATGTCCCGTGATAGCAAAGCGGTGAGCCTCGTCGCGGATGTGTTGGATCAGGTGCAGCGCCGGAGAGTGGCCCGGCAGTACCAGTTCATTGTGCGGGTCATTCAGGTACAGGGTTTCCATACCCGCCTTTCGTGTGACGCCCTTGGCCACACCGAGCAGGGTCAGATCATGGATGGCCAGCTCCTGAAGTACTTCGCGGGCCATTTTCATCTGGCCTTTTCCGCCGTCGACTATGAGGATATCCGGCATCTTGCCCTCACCCTCGCTCAACTTGGCAAACCGGCGCATCAGCGCCTGCTGCATAGCGGCGTAGTCATCTCCAGCCGTGACGCCTTCAATGTTATAGCGCCGATAATCGCTTTTCAGCGGGCCTTCAGGACCAAACACGACGCAGGACGCCACGGTCGATTCGCCGCTGGTGTGGCTGATGTCATAGCATTCCAGGCGGGTGGGCATTTCATCCAGCCCGAGCGCTTCCTGAAGAGCTTCAAAGCGCGCCTGAATATTCTGTCGGTTGCCGAGCATGGAGGTCAACGCCTGCTCCGCATTAGTGACTGCCATGCTCTGCCAGCGACTGCGCGTACCGCGCACCCGATGACTGAAGACCACTGAATGGCCGCGCGCCTGCGCCAACGCATCGGCGATGACTGGCAGGTCCTCATGCACGGCATTGACGATGATTTCTTTCGGCAGCTCCCGCTCCCCTGTGCCGAGGTAGTACTGGGGCAGGAACGCCGCCAGGACCTCGCCGGAGGTCTGTTCGATAGGGACTCGCGGGAAGTGGTTGCGACTGCCGAGCACCCTGCCCTGTCTGACCATGATCACATGAACACAGGCACCACCCGGCATCACAGCCGCTGCGATAACATCAACGTTGCCGGACTCGGTATCGATGTTCTGCTGGTCCTGCACACGCCGCAACTGACCAATCTGATCACGGACCTCCGCTGCGCGTTCGAACTCCAGATTCTGCGCCGCTGTTTCCATGGTGCGGGTCAGCTCATCCGTCAGCGCATTGCTGCGCCCTTCCAGAAACATGACCGAGTGACGTATATCCTCAGCATATTCCTCTTCACTGACAAAACCGACACAGGGCGCTTTGCAGCGCTTGATCTGGTATTGCAGGCAAGGCCGGGTGCGATTGCGGAAATAGCTTTCTTCGCACTGACGCACCTTGAAGGTCTTCTGCAGCAGGCTCAGGCTCTCGCGGATGGCTCCCGCGCTGGGATAAGGGCCAAAGTACCGTCCTTTGGCCTTCTTGGCGCCCCGATGCAATCCGAGCCGTGGGTAGGTATCCAGGCTCGAGAGATAAACGTAGGGATAGGATTTATCGTCCCGCAGCAGAATGTTGTAAGGCGGCCGCGATCCCTTGATCAGGCTCTGCTCAAGCAGCAAGGCCTCGGTCTCATTGGCCGTGACGGTAGTGTCTATCTGATGGATACGCGACACCAGCGCAGCCGTCTTGGGACTCAGGCCGGTCGGACGAAAGTAGCTGGATAGCCGTTTCTTGAGATTGTTCGCCTTGCCGACATAGAGCAGCTCGCCAGCAGCGTCGAACATTCGATAGACACCGGGTTTGCCGGTGACCGCAGCCAGGAAGGCGGCGGCGTTAAAAACCTCTGAGCTCAGACCTGGTCGAATGATGCGTCGATCATGCCGTGACGCACGGCCAACAACGTCAACTCCACGTCACTGGTGATGTTGAGTTTTTCAAAGATGCGGTAGCGGTAGGTGTTTACTGTCTTGGGGCTAAGGTGGAGCTTGTCGGAAATGCTCTGCACTTTCTCACAACCAACAATCATCAAGGCGATCTGCATTTCCCGCTCGGACAGGCTATCGAAAGGACCTGCATCACTGGGATCATACATCCGTGCCAGCAACAGCTGAGCAATGTCCGGGCTGATATGCCGCTGACCGATTGCCACCTTGCGAATAGCACTGACCATTTCTTCCAAGGCAGCGCCCTTGGTGACATACCCAGCGGCACCGGCCTGCATCAGCCGGGTCGGAAAGGGCTCTTCATCACAGGCGGTGACGGCAATGACTCTGATACTGCGGTCATGCTGCAGAAGCTTGCGGGTGGCTTCCAGGCCGCCAATGCCCGGCATGCGCACATCCATCAGCACTACGTCGGGCTTCAACGCACGCGCTTGGGTGATTGCCGATTCGCCACTGTCGGCTTCGCCAACAATGGACAGGCCGGGTACGTCACCGAGCATGCGGGTGATGCCCATACGCACCAGGTCATGATCGTCCACCACCAATACCTTGATCACCTTTTACCCCTTTCATGAACACAGCAAGAGTTGCTTGATAGCCCAGTAACATCCCGCAACCGCGCCAAGATAGCAAATCGGTGATTATTGTGAAACTCAACCTGCCGCTGGGGGAGCAGATTCCTCCAGCAGCGCCGCCAACTCATCCAGGCAACCGGGGTCATCAATAGTGGACGGTACCACCCAATCCTCGCCACGTACCATCTGCCGCAGAATGCGCCGCAGGATTTTGCCCGAACGGGTTTTCGGCAGCCGACTGACGATCAAAGTGCGTTGATAACACGCCAACGCACCAATCTCATCGCGCAGCAACATGGCGAGTTGCGTACTCAACTGCGTCGGCTCCACCTCAATACCATTCTTCAACACTACCAATCCCACCGGCAGCTCGCCCTTGATCGCATCCGGCACGCTGATTACCGCGCATTCGGCGATGGCGGCATGGGAGCCCAACACCTCCTCCATCTCCCCGGTGGAAAGGCGGTGCCCGGCCACGTTGATAATGTCATCGGTACGTCCCATGACGAACACATAGCCTTCTGTATCCACATAACCTGCATCGCCGGTCTGGTAATAACCGGGGAACTGGCAGAGGTACCCATCATGAAAGCGTTGCGGGTCTCCCCAGATGGTTGTCAGGCAGCCGGGAGGCAGCGGTAGTTGTATGACGATATTGCCTTGGGTACCGGGCGTCACAGGCTGTCCCTCGTCATCAAGAATATCCAACTGATAGCCTGGCATCGGAAAGGTCGCCGAACCGGGGCGAGTTTCTTCAAGGCCGTAACCCACCGGGTTGGCAACAATCGCCCAACCGGTTTCCGTCTGCCACCAGTGATCGAGCACCGGGCGCTGGATGTGCTCCTCCAGCCAGGCCCAGGTCGGTGGGTCCAGACGCTCGCCTGCTAAATACAGACGCTCCAGGCGACTCAGGTCGTATTGCCTGGCCAGCTCTGCCTGAGGATCTTCCTTGCGAATCGCCCGGAAGGCCGTAGGCGCCGTGAACAACGCCTTGACCTCATACTCGGCACATACTCGCCATACTGCGCCGGCATCCGGCGTTCGTACCGGCTTGCCTTCGAACATGACGGTAGTGCAACCGGCCAGTAACGGACCGTACACAATGTAGGAATGACCAACGACCCAACCGACATCCGATGCAGCCCAGAATACATCTCCGGATTGCATGCCGTATACCATCGCCATGCTGTAGCGCATTGCTACGGCATGGCCGCCATGATCACGCACCACGCCTTTGGGCTTGCCGGTAGTACCCGAGGTATACAGGATGTAAAGCGGATCGGTTGCGGCGAGCGGTACGGCATCAGCCGGCGTTGCCTTGCTTATCTGCTGCGCCCAATCCAGGTCCCGGCTGGGTTGCAGGTTGGCTTTCACTTGCGGGCGTTGCAGTATCACGCAATGGCGGACCTGATGGGTGGCGCGAGTAATGGCCTGATCTACCAGAGGTTTGTATTCAATGATCCGGTCGACCTCGATCCCACAGGAGGCAGTGAGGATGATGTCCGCCTGAGCATCATCGATGCGCACCGCCAGCTCATTGGCTGCGAAGCCGCCGAATACCACGCAGTGCACTGCACCGATGCGCGCGCAGGCCAGCATGGCTACGATCGCCTCGGGCACCATCGGCATATAGATAATGACCCTGTCACCCTGCTTCACCTGCAGGGCGCGCAGCATACCTGCGCAGAGAGCGACCTGCTCACGCAGCTGGTGGTAACTGATGCGTCGCTTGCTTGAGGTGACGGGCGAGTCATAGATGATGGCTGTCTGCTCGCCACGGCCGTCTTCGATATGCGCGTCCAGCGCCAGCCAGGAGGTATTCAACCGGCCATCAGGAAACCACTCAACCACCCCGCCGGCTACCGCACTTGGCTTGCTGGTGATGGTCGGCGGCGTGTGCCATTTGAGCAGAGCTGCCTGATCTGCCCAGAACACATCGGGATGACGCGCGGCGTGGTGTCGGGCATTGCTGTAGCCAAGGGAA
>JASJKW010000297.1:0-4601 GCA_037621305.1 Pseudomonas sp. | reverse complement strand
GAAGTTATCGCTCATGTTGTCACCTCAGTTATAGAAGGAGGGCATCAGGCCGCCGCGTTTTTCGAGAAACTGCAGCGACTCTTCCAGCACGGCCTGCTTGAGCACGCCCGCCGCTTCCAGATAGCGTGGGTCGGCACGGTAGGCATCACCCTTCATGACCCGTTCCACATGGGCCATGTCTTCCATTTCCCAAAGGTCAATGATCACCGCCGGCTTCACCGGGCCGAAGCGCTCGACAAAACAGCCGTGCATCTTCCAACCGTATTCCTCGAACATGGGCGCCATCTTGTTGACCAGCACTTCAACCACATCGTTGGCCTGATAGGCCTCCACCTTGAGGGTGGCTTTCATGAAAATCGACATTGCTCGCTCCTGTCAGGATAAATGTGCCGGTTCAGGGGCCGCATCGCGGTTTTTCTGACGGGGTTCGGTTTCAAGCTCTGCAGTATCCTGCCCATCCGGCGTGGAACCGGCCGGCCAATCACGGCCGGGGTCTCGCATCAGGAAGTAGGACAATGTGGGTACCATTATCAGTGCGCCCAGCATGTTAAACAGGAACATGAAGGCCAGCAGTATGCCCATGTCGGCCTGAAACTTGATGGCCGAGAAGGCCCAGGTCACCACGCCGACCGCCAATGTGATCCCTACCAGCGCCACCACCTTGCCGGTATCGCCCAAGGCGCGCGCATAGGCCTCGCTCAGCGGCAACCCATTGCGCATATGCACCAGCTGCACTGCCAGCAAATACAGGGCGTAATCCACACCGATCCCCACACCCAGCGCTACGACTGGCAGTGTCGCCACCTTGGTGCCTATGCCCAGCAGTACCATCAATGCCTCTGCCAGAATGGATACGATGAACAGAGGAATTATCGCCACCAGCACTGCTCGCCAACTGCGCAGCACGAGCAGACAGATCATCGCCACCGCCAGGTAGATATAGATGAACATTTCCAGGCTGGAACGCTTCACCACGATGTTGGTGACCGCCTCGATACCTGCAGGGCCGGACGCGAGCAGAATTTCCACATCGCCCGTTTCATTCTCGGCACTGAAGGTTTCGATTGACTGGATAATGCTGTCCAGTGTCGCCGCCTTGTGGTCGGTAAGGTAAACGTACACCGGAATAAAACTGCACGACGTGTTCACCATTTCCGGGAAGTCGGTGATCAAGAACTGTGTCGCCGTCTCCAGCAACCCCTGGTGATTAGGCAAGGCGTTCCATTTGGGGTTAGCTTCCTGCAGGCCACCGATCAGGGCAGCGACGTTGGTCGACAGGGTCGAGACACTCTGCACCTGAGGCACCTTGGACAATTCCCAGGCCAGGTTATCCACCACTTGCATGGTTTCGTAGCTGGAACACTGCTGCGCCGGAGTCTTCACCATGACCACAAACTGATCATTGGTCAGGTTATAGTTGCGGTTGACGAAGTCGATATCCTGGTTGTAACGCGAATCAGCACGCAACTCCGGTGCCCCCGCATCCAGGTCACCGATCTGCATGTCCTGACGGATGTAGAAACCGATAGCCAACAGCACCAGAGAAACCACCAGCGCACCAGTCGCATAACGGCGAGTGGTGAAACGAGTAAGTACAGCCCAGCCCCCCAACTGGTTGTTGGCGGCCCGCTGATGGGCCTGATTGGCGCGCTCCGCCGCCCTATTACTGACACCAATAATGGACATCAGCATCGGCAACAACAGCAAGTTGGTAAAGATCAGGAAGAACACCCCGATACTGGCGCACACTGCCAGATCGCCAATCACCGGAATATCGATAGCCAGCAACACTAGGAAGCCAATGCCATCGGACAGCAATGCGCCCATTCCCGGCATCAACAGCCGTGCGAGCGAGTTACGGGCGGCAGTCAGAGGACTGAAGCCCGCGCCCACATCGGCAATGGTACCGCTCATAATCTGCGAGCCGTGACTTACACCAATAGCGAAGACCAGGAAGGGAACTAGAATCGTGTAGGGGTTCAGCTCCTGCCCGAGCAAAATCAGCGCGCCGAGCAGAGATATCACCGTCGCCACCGAACAGCCTAGCACCAGCAAGGTACTGCGCAGACAACGTACGAACAGGTAAACGACCACACCCGCAATGGCTGCAGCAAACAGGAAGAACAGGAACACCTGCTTCATGCCGTCGATGAGGTCACCCACCAGCTTGGCAAAGCCGACGATGTGGATTTCCGCCTTACCACCCTGAGAAAATTCCTCACGCACCTGCTTTTCGAGTATTTCGGAGAGCTTCGAATAGTCCATCGGCTGGCCAGTATGCGGATCGCTCTCCAGCAGCGGCACCACATACATGATGGAACGCAAGTCATTACCTACCAGGTTGCCGAGGATGCCCGAAACGCGAATATTTCGCCGTAGAGAGTCGGTATCGAGGTTCGTAGGCATGACAGGCCCGCCACGGAATCCCATTTCAGTCACCTCGGTCCAACGTACCGACGACATCCAAATGGACTTCATCCAGGCCCGATCAACCCCTGGCATCAGGAACAGGGTGTCGTTGATCTTCTGGGTTATCGCAAGAAACTCCGGATCAAAAATATCACCGGACGGGTTCTTCACGACTACCCTGATGACGTTGCCCAACCCTCCCACTTCATCGCGAGTATCGAAGTAGTTCTGAATATAGGGATGATTCTGGGGAATCATGTCGTCGAAACTGGCGTTGATCTTCAGGCCGCCCAGTTGCAGCGAGAAAAATCCCAGCACCAATGCACAGAGAATAATGAACGGATAGCGAAAGCGGAACATGACGGCCGCTACGCGCTCGGACCGGTTGGCTGATGGCTGATTCGCCACTGCTGCACCTGCCGGACGAGTAAAATCATTTTTTTTATCTGACATGGTCGCCCCGCCTACTTGTCATTTTCTAGTGAAAGTTGACGTACACCGCGCGCGCCCACCAGGACCAACGCCTTGCCGCTCAACTCGACGTCATACAGAGCCATCCCTCCTGGCGCCATCAGCTCCTTGAAAAGGAAGCCACCATCGTGCTGACGCTCAATACGAACAACCTTGCCTGTCTGACCGACAAGCACCGCTGCACCCTTTGAAATTGCGATTGCGTTATTGAACGAATCGCCGCTATCGATATTCAGTCGCTGCCAGCCGGCCTCGGGAGAACCTACATAAGCAGTCCCGCGCAAACCAAATAGCAGTATCTCGTCACCCAAGCTGATGCCACCGAACCAGGAGCCCTCGTAAGGAGACTCCAGAGCTACGAGGCGTTCAGAGTCTGCATCCCAGCGTAACAACAACCCCTTTTCGCCTACGGCATACAACACACCCTGGTGCTCAAACGCAGCGTAGATATGAAACCCCATCGGGTTATCAATGCGGTGGGAGAACGGTGTCCAGCTGTCGCCACCGTCTTCGGTAATGAAGGCATAATTGAACGCGCCCAGCACGACGCCACGATCAGCATCACTGAAGTGCACGGTAAGAAATGGTTTATCACTCCCCTCCATCTCGAAACGTTCGTATTCGAAAACAGCTTCTTCAGACAGCTCGGGGTGACTCTGACGAAAGTCGGCTATCAGCGCAGCGGCCTGTCGGCCATCCAGCACCTTTGTCCAGCTTTCACCGCCATCGCGGCTTCTCAGTACCACACCGTCATGACCCACGACCCAGCCCGACTTATCATCGATGAACTGACCGGCAACCAGATCCGACGCTACCGGTATCGATTGCTGCTGCCAACTCTGCCCACCATCTGCACTCAAAAGTACATGCCCTCGACGCCCCACAGCGATCAGGCTTCCGTTGGCTGACTCTATATCCAGCAGACGATTGGTCAATGCATATTGCAGGTCCTCCGCCGCAGGGTGATCAATTGGCAATGTAATACCGGCAGTGGCAACCGTCGAAAGCATAACGGCTCCGAAAGTAAGCATGGTTTTTTTCAACATGATACACACCAAAAAAGCGGCCCTGCTTCAGCAAGGCCGCCATACGGTTAGTTAATGACGCGACGCGACAAGGTAGCGGATGACCAGGTGGTCTCCGGCATGCTTTCCAGTACAGTCATACCTTCGCCGGGTGCCATAGCCAAAGCGGTATAAACACCAGAGACCAGATCAATCACCGTGTTCCAAGCGGTACCAGCTGCCTTTGACTCATAGAAAGGCGCATTCGCTTGCAGATTCACCCGGTATACGTTGCCGGAGCTATCGTACATCTGGGCATAGCCGTCGATATAGGTATCTTCCGAGATGAACATATCACGCTTGTGATACACGTGACGCTGACCATCCTTGAGTACCGCCTGAACATGCCAGACGCGTTGCAGCTCCCAGCGCATACACTCCGATTTCGGATGGCCAGCCGTGAACTTGGCATCACCGTAGCATTCAGCATCATCTTTATCGGTGTACTGATAGCGGTAGTTATTGAACGGAATATACATCTCCTTGCGGCCGATGAGATTCCAATCATAGCGGTCCTTCTTGCCCGCGAACATGATGTCATCATCGAAGGTCATGGCACCACCTACCTGAGAGACAGGGGTATCCGCCGCGCTGTCAGGCGAGAGCCTCACCCGACGGGTAGCCGGTGAGTAGTTGTAAGCCCGCCGCTCACTGTTC
>JASJKW010000296.1:0-4441 GCA_037621305.1 Pseudomonas sp. | reverse complement strand
GTCCATGCTTGAACAAAGCAGCAGCCGCCTGTACGACGGTGTGGGAGATCAGGCGTTGGTCAGTACCAACGATAGGCTGGTAGCCTGGACTGGCGACGGGAGTGCTGCTGGTCAACCCGCCGAGCAGGTGTTGGATGCGGCTGAGATGGCCAACCTGAAGCGTCTGGTTGATCAACCGATCTATGAAGTGGATCGGGCCAATACTCGGATCGAACTCTGGATGCCGGTTCCGCTGGGCAATTCCGGTACCCGCTGGGCATTGTTGATCAGCCTGCCATTGGATGTGGTGATGGCAAAGCTGGAAGTGCTGGAAGCCGAGCTGGCGCAGCAGCAGTCTAGCGCCACTGTGACCCTGGCGGTCATTGGTGCGCTGATTGCGCTGGTTGGTCTGGGGGTGATGCTGCTGGTTGGTTATAGTCTTGCCCGTCCCGCGCGCCGTCTGACGACCATGCTTAACGAAGTAGCCCAGGGGGACGGTGACCTTACTCAGCGGCTACCGGTCGACCGCGCCGATGAGTTCGGCGACATTGCCCGCGGTTTCAATGGCTTCCTCGATAAGCTGCAGGGCATGATGCGTGACGTGGTGGGCTCGGTGCAACAGGTGACGGATGCCGCTGAAAACACCGCGGATATTGCCATGCGCACCAATGATGGTATGCAGACTCAGCTCGGTGAAATCGAGTTGGTGGCAACGGCTGTAACAGAAATGACCGCCACAGCTCAGGATGTTGCGCGCAATGCTGGATTGGCCGCAGAGGCTGCAGGTAACGCCCACGGCTCGGCCAGTCACGGGCGCAAGGTGGTGCAGGATACGGCAGACACCATTCAGAACCTGGCGGCTGACATGGCGCGTGCGGTGCAAACCGTGCAGACCCTGGCCCATGACAGCGAGAATATCAGCTCGATCCTGGATACCATTCGCGGGATCGCCGAGCAGACCAATCTGCTGGCACTGAATGCGGCTATTGAAGCAGCGCGTGCCGGGGAGCATGGTCGGGGTTTTGCGGTGGTCGCGGATGAGGTGCGTAATCTGGCATTGAAGACTCAGAACTCCACCGAAGAGATTCAGCGGATGATCGAGCAGTTGCAGGCTGGTACCCAGAGGACGGTCAAGGTCATGGAGCAAAGCCGTGTTCGTACCGAGGAAAGTGTCCTGCAGGCCGAAGAGGCTGATGCAGCGCTCACCTCGATTACTCAGGCGGTGTCGGTGATCAATGACATGAACATCCAGATCGCCAGCGCAGCGGAACAACAGAGCGCGGTAGCCGAAGACATCAACCGCAACGTCAGTACCATTGGTGAGGTTGCCAATGCGGTGGCCGAAGGCGCCGGTGATGCGTCCAGCGCCAGTGCTGACTTGACCAATCTGGCCGAGCACCAGCGACGCCTGATCAATCAGTTCAAGGTGTAGTGGAGAGCTTCTGTAGGAGGGCGCCCCGCCGCGTCAGGTTCTACCGGCAGACTTCGTGCCCGCTGGTTCTGGCTGGCCTGACGGCCAGCGTCGCCACGAGCGGTGCGGCGATCCGACGGGCCTCCTACAAATGAGTGCCCGTCGGTAGCTGTTGATGAGGGCGGTTAGTCCAGCCTGATGGCGTGTCCTGTGGGATTGCAGCAGTGTGGCCCTTGAGTGGCGGGACTGCTGACGGCGGGGTTGACCGGATACATCAACTGCACTTGGGAATCGGCATTCAGCAGCAGTGGCTGCAGGGCGCTCGGGGCGGTGGCGTCAGCCAGCCAGATGGCCTGTTCGGCCCTGTTGAGAGTGACGGGCATGCGTCCACTCAAGCGTGCCGGGAGCCCTTTGGCAGGGGCGGTGATCAGAGCGCAGCTGTCCCAATAGGTACCATCATCCAGGGCGTAGCGATCCCACAGGCCGGCCAGCGCGAGACCGCCATTCTGCTGACGCAGATACCAGGGTTGCTTGCGCCGGCCCTGCTGTTGCCAGACATAGAAGCCGTCCACCGGGATCAGGCAACGCCGCTGTACCAGTGGCTCGCGGAACATGGGTTTGTCATGCAGAAACTCGGCCTGGGCGGAGAAGGCTGCGCGACTCAGGTCGCGCAGCCAGCCGGGTGTCAGATTCCACAGCACCTGGCTGCACTCGAGTTGGTTGTTCACCTTGCGCAAAATCAGCAGCCGATTACCGGGGCAGAGGTTCCAGTTGGGTTTCCAGTCTGTGGGCATCTCTGCCAGCGGTGCGCTGAACTGGGCGAGTCGGCCACTCACAGGGGATCTTCCTCGCGGCGCAGATCCAGTTGGTAATTCTCCATATCCGCATCGACCCATAAATGAATCAATATGGGTTGGCAACATACCGAGCAGTCTTCTACGTAGTTTTGCGAGCCGCCACTGAGATCGACCAGCAGCCTGATCGGCTCGCCACAATGCGGGCAATTGCGGGCGCATTCATCCAACAATGGCATGGGCGTTCTCCTGGAAAGGGGCAATATGGATAGCAGCCAGAGAGTCTAGCCCGTCCGTCAATTCGACGAAACAGCCACGCAGGAATTGTGAGTCGAATCGCAGCACCGCATAATGCGCGGTTTCCACCCCAAGGTAATGAGGAATACATGGGCGAGTTTGATGCCATCCGGCCCTATGGAGATGTTGAAGTGTCTGAGGTTCTGCAGCGTTTGCTGCGGGATGAGGAGTTGCTGCGGATGCTGGCCGGGTATCGGTTTCCGCGGCTCAGCCGCTGGCTGCCGGGGGTAGCATCGACACTGATCGCAAGCGGACTGCGTCGCGAGGTTCGCGGCATCGATAGCGTGGATGCGTTACAGCATCGCCTCGAACCCTGGCTGGACAAGGTGATCGAACGTAGCGCGTTGACGGTCACCTACAGTGGGTTGGAGCATCTCAGCAAGACCCAGCCCTATCTGTTTCTGGCCAATCATCGAGATATCGCCATGGACCCGGCGTTTGTCAATTACGCGCTGTATCACGGTGGACATCCCACGCCGCGTATTGCGATCGGTGACAACCTGCTGCAGCGTCCTTTCGTCAGCGACCTGATGCGCCTGAACAAATGCTTCATCGTGCATCGTTCGGTTGTCGGTCGGCGGGAAAAGCTCACGGTTTATCAGACTCTGTCTGCCTACATCAACCATTCGATTCTGAGCGGGCATTCAGTGTGGATCGCCCAGGCCGAAGGCCGTGCGAAAGATGGTTGTGATCGCACCGATACGGCGATCATCAAGATGCTGTGCATGAGCCGCAAGGGTGAAGACTTTGCCGATGTGGTGCGCTCGCTGAATATCGTTCCGGTGTCCATCGCGTATGAATGGGATCCCTGTGACCAGATGAAAGCGCGGGAGCTGGAGCAGCGAGAGCACACCGGTGGTTACAGCAAGCAGCCGGGCGAGGACGACCGTTCCATCGCCATGGGCCTGACCGGCTATAAAGGTCGGGTACATATTGCCTTCGGCAAGCCTCTGACTGGCGAGCATGTGGATGCCAAAAGCGTGGCGGCGGAAGCGGATCGACAGATTCTTGAGTTGTATCGCCTTTATCCCAGTAATTATCTGGCGATGGAGCAGTTGCTGTCGGAGCAGCCCGAGGTCGATATCAGTGGCTGGCGCGACCAGTTCGAAGCATCCATGCTGGCCGCGGAAGAGAAGCGGTTTGCCGAACGTCTGGCGGCTTGCCCGCCGGAACAGCGGCTGTGGTGGCTACGCCAGTATGCCAATCCGGTCGCCAGCCGGCAGTGGGTATCAGATCAGGCGGGCAGCGAAGGTCAGGAGTAGCGCCAGCCCGAGACACACACCACCGACCAGCATGAACATCCGATTGGCGCGGTGGTTGACGGGGGCGTCATTCAGCGTCAGCGCGCCGGTTGCGTCAGCTGCCAGACGGTCGGCGCGGGCCGTGCGCAGCTGCGTGGCGATGATCAGCCAGCTGCCGCTGAGGCCATAGAACAACGCCAGGCAATTGAGCACAAAGGCGCTGTTGTTCAAATAGTACATCCACGCAACCTGCAAAATGGGCATGCAACTTTCTCCGGATAAATTCGGTGCTCGTGACCCGCGGGTATAGTTGTTATTCTGGCTGGAGCTTGAATAGGTCGATGATCGGCGCGCATTCTAGAGCAAACATCAGCCAACCTCGATCCATGACCTTGAAAACCCGATGAAAGGCAACGCGCAACATTTGTCGCCTCGCCGGGTCCAATTACTCAGGCGCTGATCACAGACTTGCCAGGAAGCCGTAAGGGTTTCCTGCACAGATACAGGATGGTGACACCATGAATACACGAATTATCAAGAGCTGCCTGCTTGGTGCTGCGCTGGTGCTGGGCGGCTGTGCTTCAGGCCTGACCGGCGACACCTATAGCCGCGATGAGGCACGCGCGCCACAGACCGTGCGCATGGGGACCGTTGAATCGGTACGACTGGTACAGATCGAAGGCACCAAAACCAATATTGGTACCGGTGCGGGTGCTGTG
>JASJKW010000295.1:0-7932 GCA_037621305.1 Pseudomonas sp. | reverse complement strand
AGACCTATCTCCCGGCCCACTTCTTCCAGGGTGCTGCTTTCATGACCACGCAAGCCAAAGCGCCGGGTGACCACCTCGCGCTGCTTTTCGCTCAGCTCCGACAGCCACATATCGATACTGGCATTGAGGTCATCATCCTGAAGTCGCTCCAGAGGGTCCTCAGCCATGTCGTCTGCCAGGGTATCGAGCAGGGTCTTGTCGGAATCCGCTCCCAGAGAGACATCTACCGAGGCTACCCGTTCGTTCAACCCAAGCATGCGTTTGACGTCCGCGACCGGACGATCGAGCAGTTCGGCGATTTCCTCGGGTGTTGGCTCATGGTCGAGTTTCTGGGTCAGTTCGCGCGCAGCGCGAAGGTAGATGTTCAGCTCCTTCACCACATGAATCGGCAGACGTATGGTGCGCGTCTGGTTCATGATGGCTCGCTCAATGGTCTGACGAATCCACCAGGTGGCATAGGTCGAAAAGCGGAAACCGCGCTCGGGATCAAATTTTTCAACTGCGCGGATCAGTCCGAGGTTGCCCTCTTCGATCAGATCCAGCAGGGTCAACCCCCGGTTGATGTAACGCCGGGCAATCTTGACCACCAGACGCAGGTTACTCTCGATCATCCGCTTGCGACCAGCCTCATCACCCTTCAACGCCAGCCGGGAAAAATAGACTTCTTCCTCGGGAGTGAGAAGCGGCGAAAAGCCGATTTCATTGAGGTACATCTGAGTGGCATCGAGTTGCCGAGTGAATTCAAACGCGTTTTCGCGCTTGTGATTGCGAGGAGTGGCAACCCGAACACGATCCTGCTCATCGGCGGTCTCGGGTTCGTCCGGCCTGATCTGATCTGCGAGTTCGAGATCATCAGACGCATTATTATTAACAGTCATTTGTGCATGCCCCATCTTCAGTCGAAACACGAACGGATCACATAAATGCAATCCGGTGCGTGTCAGCCTCCGCTGACTATCGCCGGAATTGGCAACCCCGCTTCGCCAATCCAGTGCTCCCTGCAGTGTGCCTGGAAATTATGACAACGCTGATACTGATTTGTCTTGGAACCAATTCACAGTTTGGGCAAATAACCAAGGGGGTCTACCGGCTGGCCACGACGGCGGATCTCGAAATGCAATTTGACCCTGTCGGTGCCACTGCTCCCCATTTCGGCGACTTTCTGCCCGACCTTGACCTGCTCCCCTTCCTTAACCAGCAAACGACTGTTGTGCGCGTAGGCGCTGAGAAAATCCTCATCATGTTTGACGATGATCATGTCCCCGTACCCCAGCAACCCACGCCCCGCATACACAACCGTACCGTTTGCGGCGGCTAGAACAGGCTGGCCCAACTCGCCAGCAATATCAATCCCTTTATTCAAACTGGCGTTCGATTGGAAACGTGCGATGAGCGGGCCTTGGGCCGGCCATTTCCAGCCGGTCAGCGCAGCGGGAGCCGGACTGACCGGCGGTTTCTTTGTAACAGGTTGTTTCTGAGGCGCGCTTTTAACCGGAACGGGTACCGGGATCGGAGTGGATTTCACCGGTCCACCGGCTGCCGGCTTCGCCGGAGGTACCGGTGTGATAGTGCGAGTGACGCCGCCTGCCCGGGTCGCGAGACTGATACGCTGCCCCGGATAGATGGTAAAAGGTTCACGCATGCCGTTATTGGCGGCCAAAGCTTTCCAGTCCCAGCCGTAACGGAAGGCAATCTGATAGAGGGTTTCACCACGGCGGACGGTGTGGGAACCCGAGGTGACCTGATCAGCACGGCTACCGCCGCGACTGCGATCATCGACCGGAACACTGCCCATCGGACCCGCGCAGGCTGTCAACAGCGCTGCCAGAAGCAAGACTGCAGGTAAGCCGGCTCTGCTGTTGCTCCATTGCCTCACAATCGTCCCCCATATTTCGTGCGGGTAGGTTTTTTTCACTGGCACTTCAATCCTGGCGCATGCGCTGGCCGAACCACTCCAGCCCCAGGATCAGTGCGATGGCCGCCAGCATCAGCAGTACGCCACCGACCCAATAGGATGCCGCCCCCGTCAGAACTTCATAATTGCTCGGCAACAGGTTGATCTGTTGCAACGGCTCCATGGCGCCCTGGCTGTTTTCTCGCCAGGTCAATGTTTGCTTCCATGGCCAGACCTTGTTCAACGACCCTAGCATCAGCCCTGTCAGGAACGCCAGGGTGACATTGCGTGCGTGTCGCAGCAGCCAGGACAGCAATCGGGAAAAGCTCAGAATGCCGACGAGACAGCCGAAGGCGAAAACCATCAGCAAGGTCACATCGAAGGACCTGATTGCACCGAGCACTGTTGCATACAGACCCAGCAGCAGCAGGATGAAACTGCCGGATATACCGGGCAGAATCATGGCGCAGATGGCAATGGCGCCGGCCAGAAAGATCATCAGCGGATTGACCGGCCATTGCAGGGGGACCGCCACAGTAATCAGGTAGACGAAGGCCGCCCCGGCCAGCAGGATCGAGATGGTCCAGACATTCCAGCGCTGAATTTCCCGACCGACCAATACCACAGAGACCAGGATCAAGCCGAAGAAGAAAGACCACACCAGTACCGGGTGCTCCTCCAGGAGATAACTGATCAGATTCGCGAGAGTGGCGATACTGGTCAGCACCCCGGCCAGCAAAGCCACCAGAAAATTACCATCAATGGACTGCCAGGTTTCCCGAACCCGGCCACGTAGCAGCCACACCAGCTTATTCGGAGTGCACGCGCCGATAGCCGCCAGAAGCCGGTCATAGATACCCGTGATGAAAGCAATGGTGCCCCCGGACACGCCCGGCACGACGTCGGCCGCACCCATGGCCATGCCTTTGAAAAAAATCAGTACATATTCGGAGAAAAAACGATTCAAAAGCTGATAGCTCCTGCCAGCAAGGGAACAAAACGTACAGGTTCGACCTGCTGACGGATGAATTGATCCCCGTCGCGAGTCACTACAGTGAGAAATTGTTCATGTTCGCCAACCGGAATAACCATACGCCCGCGATCTGCCAGCTGGCTGAGCAGCTCCGTGGGTACTTCGGCAGGTGCTGCCGTGACCAGAATCGCATCATAGGGTCCGTATTGCGGCCAGCCCCAGTTACCGTCGGCATGCCGAAATACCACGTTGCGAATATCGATATCCTTCAGCACCGCCTTGGCCCGCTCCTGCAAGGGCATGATACGTTCCACGGAAAACACCCTTTCGACCACCTGCGCCAGAATGGCAGTCTGATACCCCGAACCGGTACCCACTTCCAACACCTTGTCCAAGGGTCCGCCAGCGAGCAACAACTCGGTCATTCGCGCGACTATATAAGGCTGGGAAAGAGTCTGATTGTGCCCAATGGGCAGAGCGGTATCTTCATAGGCGCGATGGGCCAGCGCCTCGTCCAGAAACAGATGGCGCGGGGTACGACGAATGGCTTCGAGCACATGCAGGTTGCGGATGCCCTCCTCGAACAGACGCGCAAGCAGACGTTCACGCGTGCGCTGCGAGGTCATCCCGATCCCGCTCTTCAAGAGTTCCTCACGCATTGGTCTTCGCCCTCAGATTGCCCAGCCATCCATCCAGATGATCGAACACCTCATAATGCGTCTTGTCGATACGCAGTGGCGTAACCGACACATAACCCTGCATCACCGCATTGAAATCGGTTCCTTCGCCACCGTCTTCGGCATCACCGGCCACAGAAATCCAATAACCTTCCTTGCCCCGTGGGTCAGTCCACTTGACCGGCTTGGCCGCGCGTTCACGATGCCCCAGCCGGGTCAACACTATGCCCTTGATGCGCTCCAGCGGCAGGTTGGGAATATTCACATTGAGGATAGTACGGGGTGGCAAATCAAGCTGGTCGTGAGCCTCAACCAGCGTGCGGGCGATCGCTGCCGCAGCGGGCAGATTATCGGTCTGACGGCTGACCAGCGAAAACGCCATGGCTGGCTTGGACAGGAAACGTCCTTCCAGCGCCGCCGCAACTGTGCCGGAATACAGCACGTCATCGCCCAGGTTCGCACCCAGGTTGATACCGGACACCACCATATCGACACTATCGGCAAACAGCGAGTTGACTCCCAGGTGCACACAATCGGTGGGCGTGCCATTGAGGCCAATAAAGCCGTTCTCCAGATAGAAGGGGCGCAGCGGCTTGTCCAGCGTCAACGCACTGCTGGCTCCGCTTCGGTCTTCATGGGGGGCGACCACCACACAATCGGCATAGTCGTGCAACGCACCGTGCAGGGCTGTCAGCCCTGGCGCCAGTACACCATCATCATTGGCAATGAGAATACGCATCAGGTTTCACTTTCCAGTCCGCCGCCAGGCTCATCAGCCAGCACCAGCAATTCTCGCAACACTGCGGTAGCAAAGCAGCCGGTCGGCAGGGTGAATTCAATTTCAAGACAATCCAGTGAGGGATAATGCCACGTCAGCCCGGTTATGGGGAGGCGCAAGATACGCCTTTGCTGTTCAAGCCCGGCACTTTCCAGCCATTGGCACAGCACCGGCTCAGCGGCTGCCACCCTCTGTTCCAACGCCTTTACAGCTTGTGCACTCGGTAACTCACCAACGCCCCACAAAGGACCCGTGGGATGAATATCCAACTCATCGAAGCGCCGATCATCAGCAGCCAGTCGCTCAGCTGCAAAATGGCTGCGACTATCGGTGAACGCCAGGCAATCGCCGGCAAGTAACTGGTTCCAGCTCGAATCGCCAACCCGTTGCGCCAGCACCTGGTTGAACAGCAGGCTGCGCGCTGTGGACAACAACCGCGACCGGGTCCCCCGCGCCGGCGGCAAACCGCCGCGCTCAGCCCATTGGCGCGCCTGATCGATATTGCCGCCGTCCCGTCCGAAGCGCTGCGGGCCGAAGTAATTCGGCACCCCCGCACTGGCGATCGTCTGCAACCGCGCATCCAGCTGCTCGCGCTCGGCCTGCAGACTGCTCAGGCGGATGACAAAACGGTTGGCACTGTGCGCGCCGCGCTGCAACTTGCGTGAATGGCGCTGACTGGCAAGACAGCGCAAAGCGTCATTCCACAAGGAAGAAAAGTCCGGGTCCGCTTTTCCTGGCAACTGCAGACTGAACCACTGACTGGTGATCGCCCGGCGATCCTTGATGCCGGCATAGCTGACATCGCGCAACTTGATGCCGGCCGCCTTGGCCAACTGACGCGCCACATCCTCGGTATTCAGATCACGTTTTTCGATCAGCAGCCAGAGGTGCTCACCCTGCCCGCTCAATTCAATATCAAGTACTTCAGTAACCCGAAAGTCCTCAGGCTGCGCCTTGAGCACCGCTCTCCCACAGGGTTCACCCAGCGCCCGCGGACCCAGCCACTGGCTGTCGTCGCTGCTCATCGGGCCAGCAGCAGGGCTACCGCATCCACGGCAATCCCCTCTTTGCGGCCGACGAAGCCGAGCTTCTCAGTCGTGGTAGCCTTGATATTGACCTGATCCAACTCAACCTGCAGATCCTCGGCCACCCGCTGGCACATGGTGTCGATATGCGGTGCCAGTTTCGGCTCCTGGGCGGCGATGGTGACGTCCACATTACCCACCTGCCAGCCCTTGGCATGCACCAGCGACAAGGCATGGCGCAGCAACACACGGCTGTCGGCGCCCTTGAACTGCGGATCGGTATCGGGGAAATGCCGGCCGATATCACCCAGCGCAGCCGCGCCGAGAATCGCGTCGGTCAATGCATGCAGCACCACATCCCCATCGGAATGGGCCACCAACCCTCGATCATGGGCTATCCGCAACCCACCCAGAGTAATGAAGTCGCCCTCACCGAAACGGTGGACGTCATAGCCGTGACCAATGCGCATGAAATACCTGCTGAGCTGAAAAACGAAAGGGGCATATTACAGCGTCCGGGTTACAGGCAGAAGCATTGCGGGGGTTTACGTCTGTGCGAAAAACCAGTATCCGCTGCCGTTTCATGTTCCGAGTGTCCTTCGCACTGGGAGCGGCTGGCCTGCGACACGCCGTAAATACTTCCCTGTAGGCTCGCGGTTGCCCTCCATGGCAACCGACGGTCGGCCCAACCCTGCCGCCCCGCCTTTTCCGGAACCCTTTTATGTTGCTGATGGTTTCCAAACTCTCAGCCCCACCAATGCTCATTCGATCGTTCCCCCGCCGCAGGCGGCGATCTCTCTTACAACAACCGCACCTTGAACCTGCGCCCCTTGATCTTGCCTTCTTCCAGACGCTCCAACGCCGTATTGGCCAGATCCCAGCGCACTGCTACCAACGCCTGAAAATCACTGATGCTGATCTTGCCAATAGCGTCGCCGGGCAAGCCTGCCTCGCCGGTGAGGGCGCCGAGCAGATCGCCGGGGCGGACCTTGTCTTTGCGGCCGCCGGATACCGCCAGCGTGCGCATCGGTGGCAGCAGCGGCTTGTCGAGGCGGTCGGGCAGTGTATCCAGATCCTGCCAGGGCAGTGGTTGGCCCTGCAGCTGTTCAATACTGCGTGCGCGTCCGTGCTCGGAGGGCGCCACCAGACTCAGGGCCAGACCCGGCTGCCCGGCACGGCCGCTACGGCCGATGCGGTGCGTATGCACGGCCGGGTCGGGTGACAGTTCGGCGTTGATCACGGCGGCGACGCCTTCCACATCGATGCCGCGTGCGGCGACATCGGTGGCTACCAGCACGCTGCAGCTCTGGTTGGCAAACATGGCCAGCACCTGATCACGCTCGCGCTGTTCCATATCACCGTGCAGTGCCTGAGCGCTCACCCCATTGCCGGCCAACAGTTGTTGCAGCTGCTGACATTGCTGCCGGGTATGACAGAAGACGATGCAAGGCTGTGGGCGTTCAGCCGCCAGCAGCCGCAATACGGCGTTCATTCTGTCGTCGGCAGCGACTTCATAGAAACGCTGGGTGATCGGGTTGACCGGCTCGGCCTCGGTGATGACCACCTGTTGCGGATCGCGCAGGAAGCGCCCGGCGAGCTGCTCGATACCCGGCGGATAGGTGGCGGAAAACAGCAGTGTCTGCCGCCGCTCGGGGGTGTGGGCAATGATCTCGCTGATACTGTCATGGAAGCCCATGTCCAGCATGCGATCAGCTTCATCCAGCACCAGGCAGTTGAGCTTGTCCAGACTCAGCGTGCCGCGTTCCAGGTGATCCTTGACTCGCCCCGGTGTGCCGACGATGACGTGAGCCCCCTGTTCCAAGGAGGCAGCCTGAGGACCAAAGGGCGTGCCACCGCACAGGGTGATTATCTTGATATTGGGGATGCCGCGGGCCAGTGCACGCAGCGCCGTGGCAGTCTGCCCGGCCAGTTCGCGCGTCGGGCTGAGTACCAGTGCCTGACAGCCGAAAAAGGCCGGGTTGAGGGGCGTCAGCAAGCCAATACCGAAGGCGGCAGTCTTACCGCTGCCGGTCCGTGAGCGCGCAATCAGATCCTGCCCGGCGAGAATGATCGGCAATGCCGCCGCCTGCACGGGTGTCATGCTCTGATACCCCAGATGCTCGATGGTGCTCAGCAGGGAAGAGGGTAATGGAAGAGAGGAGAAAGGGCTTGTACTCACGGTGGTGACCTGCAGATGGTAGGCAGCACAGTGTAACAGAAGCCGTGCGGTGCCCGGTCAGCTGCGGATCCGTGATTTGCGGAAGCCGCCGTGGCTGATAAAGGATCCAGTATCACCAGACAGCCAGAAGCGTGTTGCGCGATAACATGCCTGAAGGCGCGAGACGTGGTAACTCCGCACCTTGTGGTAGGCCCAGTTCCAGCTCCGTTTCGAATCATTCATAGTTCGCTACTGCCATTTCCATGATCGGCGGGGCCGATAGTGATGACAAAACGACTTAGGCAGACGGCTACATGGGTAATACGGATGATATTCACTGGTCTCGCGCCCTTGCTTGAAACTGGATTCGGATATGTTTGCCAGCCTGCCTTCAGTCCTGACAATGGCGTTTGAGGGGATTCGACAG
>JASJKW010000294.1:0-7143 GCA_037621305.1 Pseudomonas sp. | reverse complement strand
GTTGTTCCGCACCGGCTTTTTCCAGGACATCCAACTGGCCCGGGAAGGCAATGTACTGATCATCAACGTGGTCGAGCGACCCTCCATTTCCTCCATCGAGCTTGACGGCAACAAGGCAATCAAGAGCGAAGATCTGCTCGACGGTCTGCGTATGGCTGGTCTGGCCGAAGGCGAGATCTTTGAGCAGGCGACGCTGGAAGGCGTGCGTAACGAGCTGCTGCGCCAATACGTTGCCCAGGGCCGCTACTCTGCCGATATCGATACCCAGGTCATCGCTGAACCGCGTAACCGGGTAGCTCTGAAGATCATCGTTGATGAAGGCTCGGTGGCCTCCATCAAGCATGTCAACGTGGTTGGCAACTCGGTGTTTTCCGATGAGGATCTGCTGCCGCTGTTCGAGCTGAAGACGACCGGCTGGTTGTCCTTCATCCGCAACGATGACAAGTACTCCCGGGAGAAGCTCTCCGGCGATCTGGAGCGTCTGCGTTCCTGGTATCTGGACCGCGGCTATATCAACATGGATATCGCCTCCACGCAGGTCTCCATCACCCCGGACAAGAAGCACGTCTATGTGACCGTCAACATCAACGAAGGCGAGCTGTACACCGTCAATGACGTGAAACTGTCGGGCGATCTGGTCGTGCCCGAGCAGGATGTTCGTCGTCTGCTGCTGGTCGAGCCGGGCCAGGTATTCTCTCGTCAGGTGATGACCGCCAGCTCCGATCTGATCGGTCGCCGTCTGGGTAACGAGGGCTACACCTTCGCCAACGTCAATGGTGTACCTCAGGTCAACGAAGAAGACCGCACCGTTGATGTGACTTTTGTCGTCGATCCTGGGCAGCGTGCCTACGTCAATCGCATCAACTTCCGTGGCAATACCAAGACTGACGATGAAGTGCTGCGTCGGGAAATGCGTCAGATGGAAGGCGGCTGGGCTTCTACCTACTTGATCGACCAATCCAAGGTGCGTCTGGAGCGGCTGGGCTACTTCAAGGAAGTGGATGTCGAAACCATTCCGGTGCCGGGCGCCGACGACCTGATCGACGTCAACTACACCGTGGAAGAGCAGCCCTCCGGCTCGGTCACCGCCAGCCTCGGTTTTGCTCAGGGCACCGGTCTGATTCTCGGTGGCTCGATCAGCCAGAACAACTTCTTCGGTACGGGTAACCGCGTCAGCTTCAGCGCCAACCGCTCTTCCTATCAGACGTCGCTGTCCTTCGGCTTCCTTGACCCCTATTTCACTACCGATGGCGTGAGTCTGGGCTACAACGCTTTCTATCGGACCACCGATTATGAAGAGCTGGATGTGGACATTGCCCGTTACTCGGTCGACTCCTACGGTGCCGGCTTCAATATCGGCTATCCGATCAGCGATACTTCGCGGTTGTCCTTCGGTATGTCAATGCAGCAGGACGACATCAAGGAAGGCCGCTACCCGGCGGTGGAAATCAGCGAGTTCCTCGACGCTGAGGGCGACAGCTTCATGAACTTCAAGGCCAACGTCGGCTGGTCGCAGTCCACCCTCAACCGTGGCATGTTCCCCGACCGTGGTCACTCGCAGAGCCTGAGCCTGGAAACCACTGTTCCGGGTAGTGATCTGTACTTCTACAAGCTCGGCTATCGTGGTCAGAAGTTCTTCCCGATCACTCAGGATTGGACCCTGCGCATGCACGCCGATACCGGGTTTGCCCGTCGCTTCGGCTCGACCAAGCAGGTGCCTTTCTATGAGCATTACTTCGCCGGGGGTATCGGCTCGGTGCGCGGCTTCGAGGACAGCACCCTGGGTCCGAAGAGTCGCCCACACCCCGATGACGACTGGGATCCGGAAGAGCTGCCCTTCGGCGGTAACGTCAAGATCACTGGTGGTGCGGAGCTGATTTTCCCGGCGCCCTTCGTCAAGGACCAGCGGTCACTGCGTACCGTGCTGTTCCTGGATGCCGGTAACGTATTCAACACCTATTGCAGCGATTGCCCTGATGTGACCGCCAGTGAAATCCGTTACAGTGTCGGTGTTGGCCTGTCATGGCTGACAGCCTTGGGTCCACTGGGCTTCAGCCTGGGCATGCCGCTGAACGACGAGTCTGACGATGACACGCAGGTCTTCCAGTTCACCCTGGGTCAGACGTTCTGAATCGGGAATCCCTATTTTTCATCAGGAGTGTCAAAGAGTGCGCAAGATTATTTCTGTTGCAATATTGTCCGTGTTTGCGCTGGCCAGTTACCCGGCTGCGGCGCAAATGAAAATCGCCGTGCTGGATTATCAGATGGCATTGCTTGAATCAGATGCTGCCAAGCGGTACTCCGTTGATGCGGAAAAGAAGTTCGGCAGTCAGTTGCAGCGTCTGAAGAATCTCGAGTCCGAGGCCAAGCGTCTGCAGGATCGCATGCAGCGTGACGGTGAAAAGCTGGGCCAGACCGAGGTGGAAAAAATCGAACTGGAATTCCGCCAGAAAGCCCGCGAGTTTCAGGTCCAGTCCAAAGAGCTGAACGACGCCAAGGCCATATCCGACCGTGAGATGCTCGAACAGCTCAAGCCGAAGCTGGACAAGGCCGTTGAGGGCGTACTGCAGGCCGGTGCCTATGATCTGGTTATCGATCGCAGCGCTGTTGTCGAAGTGAAGCCGGAATTCGATATCACTCGCCAGGTCATTGAGCGCCTGAACAGCGCGCGTTGATCAGGATGAGCGAATCGATCAGTTTCACCCTCGCGCAATTGGCTGAGGTGCTGGGTGCGCGGCTGGCCGGCGATGGCAGCAAGGTGGTGCGTGGATTGTCCACCTTGCAGGACGCCGAAGCGGATCAGCTGAGTTTTCTGGCCAACCGGCAGTACCGCAAGCTGCTGGCGACCACGGGCGCCGGCGCATTGCTGCTGACCGAAGCGGACGCCGCTGATTATGCCGGCGACGCATTGATTGTTGACGATCCCTACCTGGCCTATGCCCGGCTGTCACACCACTTTGATCCCAAGCCCCGTCCCCAGTCTGGTATTCATCCCACAGCGGTGATTGCGGACTCGGCGAAGGTGGATGCGACCGCATCCATTGGCGCGGGTGTGGTGATTGAAGCAGGCGCAGAGATTGGTGCGAACGTGACGCTGAGTGCGCAATGTTTCGTGGGTGCACGTTGCCGCATCGGTGCGGGCAGTTGGTTGGCACCGCGCGTCACCTTGTATCACGACGTGCGCATGGGCGAGCGGGTGGTCATTCAGTCCGGCGCGGTGGTCGGCGGCGAAGGTTTCGGTTTTGCCAATGATCGCGGCAGCTGGCAGAAGATTGCCCAGATTGGCGGTGTGCTGATTGGCGACGATGTGGAAATCGGTGCCAACACCACCATCGATCGCGGCGCCATCAATGACACCATCATCGGTAACGGCGTCAAGCTGGACAACCAGATTCAGATTGCCCACAACGTGCAGATCGGTGAACACACGGCCATGGCCGCTTGTGTCGGTATTTCCGGCAGCACCCGTATCGGTCGGCACTGTACCATTGCCGGCGGTGTCGGCATGGTTGGCCACATCGATATCTGCGATAACGTATTCGTCAGCGGCATGACCATGGTCACGCGCTCCATTACCGAACCGGGTGCCTACTCCTCGGGGACGGCGATGCAGCCGGCTGCTGACTGGAAGAAAAGTGCAGCACGTATTCGCCAGCTCGATGCGCTGGCCAAACGTGTGCAACAACTGGAGAAGCAGTTGCCCGCGGTGACTCAGGCGACGCAGGGCTCATCTGAGTCCTGAGCTGTGCGCGTTGCGCATCCAATCTTTTACTGCAAGTCACTGCAAGGCCTCAAGACATAATGGATATCAACGAAATCAAAGAATACCTGCCCCACCGCTATCCTTTTCTGCTGGTGGATCGGGTGGTCGAACTGGATCTTGAGGGCAAGCGTATTCGTGCCTACAAGAACGTGTCGGTCAATGAACCCTTCTTCGAAGGGCATTTCCCCGGCCATCCGATCATGCCGGGCGTGCTGATCATCGAGGCGATGGCTCAAGCGGCAGGTCTGCTGGGTTTCAAGATGATGAACACCAAGGCTGAAGACGGCACGCTGTACTACTTCGTCGGCTCGGACAAGTTGCGCTTCCGCCAGCCGGTAGTGCCGGGTGATCAGCTGCAGCTGGAGGCGGCCTACCTGAGCAACAAGCGTGGCATCTGGAAGTTCGCCTGCCGCGCGCTGGTGGACGGCAAGGAAGCCTGCTCCGGTGAAATCATCTGTGCGGAACATAAAGTATGAGTCGGATTCATCCTCAGGCGATCGTCGACCCAGCCGCCCGGCTGGCTGATGACGTCGAGGTCGGCCCCTGGTCCCTGATCGGACCGGATGTCGAAATCGGTGCCGGAACGGTGATCGGCCCTCATGTAGTAGTGCGGGGACCGACCACCATTGGCAAGGGCAACCGGATCTTCCAGTTCGCCTCTGTCGGTGAGGACTGCCAGGACAAGAAATACCGTGGCGAGCCGACCCGACTGGTCATCGGCGACAACAACGTCATCCGTGAAGGTTGTACCTTGCACCGCGGTACCGTGCAGGACCGGGGCGTGACCACGATCGGCAGCAACAACCTGTTGATGGCTTACGTGCATGTTGCCCATGACTGTGTGGTGGGTGACAACATCATCATGGCCAACAACGCGACCATCGCCGGTCACGTGCATATAGGGGATGGCGTCATCCTCGGCGGCTATACGACAGTGCACCAGTTCTGCCATGTCGGTGCCTGGTCCATGAGTGCCGCGAACAGTGCCGTATTCAAGGATATCCCGGCCTTTGTCATGGTCGGTGGCAACCCGGCCAGCGCCCATGGCATGAATTTCGAAGGCATGCGGCGTCGCGGCTACAGCCCCGAGCTGATTACCGCGCTGCGTCGCGCCTACAAGGTCGTCTATCGTCAGGGAAAGACACTGCAGGAAGCCTTGCAGTTGCTGGATGACGAAGCGACTCAATATCCTGAAGTAGCCCTGTACCGTGACTCCATTCTGGCGTCGACCCGCGGCATTACGCGCTGAATCATGAGCGTCGTCACCGAGCCTCCCCATCGCCCTCTGTGTATCGCCCTGGTTGCCGGTGAGGCGTCTGGCGATACCCTGGGCGCGGGCCTGATCCGGGCGCTCAAGGAAGTGCACCCTGACGCAGAGTTCATCGGTATCGGTGGGCCACGCATGCAGGCTGAAGGCCTGATCAGCCAGGTGCCGATGGAGCGTCTGTCGGTGATGGGACTGGTCGAAGTGCTCGGCCGTCTGCGCGAACTGCTGCGTATCCGACGTGATCTGGTGGCCTTTCTCAAGCAGCGCCAACCGGATGTGTTCATTGGTATCGACGCTCCCGACTTCACCCTTGGGGTTGAGCAGCGACTGCGCGAGGCCGGCATTCCCACGGTGCATTATGTCAGCCCTTCGGTCTGGGCCTGGCGGGAAAAGCGTGTGCTGGGTATCCGCCAGTCCACCGATCTGATGCTGACCCTGTTTCCTTTCGAGGAAGAGGTTTACCGCAAGCACGGCGTGGCGGTGCGTTGTGTCGGCCATACGTTGGCCGATGACATTCCGCTGCTGCCTGACCGCGCTGCGGCACGGCGCACCCTGGGGCTGGCAGAAGGCGCGTCGGTGATTGCCCTGATGCCCGGCAGTCGCAACGGCGAGCTGCGCAAGCTGGGCTTGCTGTTTCTGCAAACCGCCGCGTGGTGTCTGCAACAGCGCCCGGATCTGCAGTTCATCCTGCCCTGCGCTAATCCCGACCGCCGTCAGCAGATGGAAGCTATTCTGGCTGAAAGCGGCCTGCAGTTGCCGGTGACCCTGCTCGATGGCCAAGGGCACGAAGCGCTGGCCGCATGCGATGCGGTGTTGATTGCCTCGGGTACCGCGACTCTGGAAGCGATGTTGTTCAAGCGGCCCATGGTGGTCGCCTATCGCATGGCGTCGCTGACCTTCAAGATTCTCAAGCGTCTGGTCAAGGTAGGACATGTCGCCTTGCCCAACCTGCTGGCCGGGCGCGAAGTGGCTCCCGAATTCTTGCAGGACGACGCAACACCCGATGCCATGGGCCAGGCGCTGCTTGCGCGGCTTGGTGCTACGCCAGAGCGTGAGCAGACCGAAGCGGTATTCATGGAGCTGCACCAGATGCTGCGCCGTGATGCCGACCGTTCCGCGGCGGCCGCTGTGCTGGAATTGTTACACAGCAAGGAGCGGCCAGCATGACCCAGATGCTCATGGACTGGACGCTGCCTGAAGGCAGCGAATTGATTGCCGGTGTAGATGAGGTAGGCCGCGGCCCGCTCTGTGGCGCTGTGGTGACTGCTGCGGTGATTCTCGATCCGCTGCGGCCCATCGAAGGGCTGAATGACTCGAAAAAGCTGACCGAAGCCCATCGTGAAGCGTTGTTTCCGTTGATCCAGGAGCGGGCGCTGGCTTGGGCTATCGGGCGGGCCGAGGTCGAGGAAATCGACCAGCTGAATATCCTGCATGCCACCATGCTGGCGATGCAGCGCGCAGTGCAAGGCTTGGGCATTCGCCCGGATAGGGTGCTGGTCGACGGCAACCGCTGCCCGGTTCTGCCCATGCCGAGTGAGCCGGTCATCAAGGGCGATTCCAGGGTGCCGGCTATTGCCGCCGCCTCGATTCTGGCGAAAGTCACCCGAGACCGGGAAATGCACGACATGGATCTGCTGTACCCGGGGTACGGCATGGCCAAACACAAAGGCTATCCCACCCGCGAGCACATGAACGCACTCAGGTTGCTCGGCGCCACCCCCATTCACCGCCGCTCTTTTGCCCCAGTACGGGAAGCGCTGGCGGCGAAGACGGTCGAGGCAGTACTGGATTAGATGGGCAGTGCTGCTGGGGTGGTTTTGACTACCTGAAACAGGGCGGCGGAGTTTCAGGTGGCTCCCATGCTCTGCGTGGGAACCTGCGCGGTGGACGCTCCAGCGTCAGAGCTGGACGGTCAGTCTCATCCCCAGAACCGCCGGATCCCTGCTACACCCTGCGCGCCTATTTCAAAGGCTCTGTTCCGCATTCCCGGCTCGACGCCGCCCAGTACGTACACAGGCAAGTTCACCGTGCCGATCAGCTCCTGAGCACGCTCCCAGCCCAGCGGAGCGGCATCGGGATGCGTGGCCGTTGGCAGGACCGGCGACAGAGTGAC
>JASJKW010000293.1:0-14168 GCA_037621305.1 Pseudomonas sp. | reverse complement strand
CAAGCCTCAGGAAATCCCATGAATTACCGTCACAGTTTTCACGCCGGCAATCACGCCGATGTTCTCAAACACGCCATTCTGCTGCGTATGGTCACCTTGATGCAGCGCAAGGAGGCGCCGCTGTGCTATCTGGATAGCCATGCCGGTACGGCGCTGTACGACCTGCGGGGTGAGGACGCCGGGCGTACTGGGGAGTATCTGGACGGTATTGGTCGGCTGTGGGCGCGGGATGACTTGCCCAGCCTCCTGGCTGACTATCGTGACGCCGTGGCCCGACATAACCCCAAGGGCGAACTGCGGCTGTATCCGGGATCTCCGCAGCTGATCGCCGACGTACTGCGAGAGCAGGACCGAATGATTCTCAGCGAACTGCATCCTGAAGATGCGCAAACGCTGAAAAACCATTTTGCCGATGAGCCGCGCATCGCCGTGCATCAGCGTGATGGTTATGAGCTGCCGAAGGCGTTTCTGCCGGTGGCGGAAAAACGCGCTTTGTGGCTGATCGACCCGCCTTTCGAGAAGGGGGATGACTTGCAGCGTTGTCTGCAAGCGGTACAGCAGGGTGTTCAGCGCATGCGACAGACGGTGATCGCCCTCTGGTATCCGATCAAGGATCAGCGCCTGCTGCGGGACTTCTATCGACAGATCAGTGAGGCGGAGCTGCCCAAGGTGTTGCGCGTCGAACTCAACGTGCGTCCGGCAGATACCAGTCTCGGGCTCAATGGCTCGGGGCTCATGCTGATCAACCCACCGTGGCCGCTGTGGGAAGAGCTGGAGCAGGTGTTGCCTTGGCTGGCGCCACAGTTTGCTCAATCTGGTCCGGGAGACTGGCGCATGGACTGGCTGGTCGGCGCGCCCTGATGCCAAGCGGCGACAGATAGTAAAAAAGGGGAACAAGCCGCCAGGCTTCGGGTCAAGTATTGTGTCGGTGTGTTGAATACTGACTTATCCTAAGCTACCAAGGAGCACACGAATATGACTGCTGTTGACAAGAACGGACCCGTTTCAAATCAGGACCAGGTCAGCAAGAAACAGGAAATCGACTCCGGTAAGGAAGCAGTGGCAGCTGCTTACAGTAAGCTGATGGAAGCGAAAGAACACTTCAAACATGCGGCAGAAGCTGCCGGGATGGACTGGAAGCATGATGCTGAAGGCCAATTGGAGAGGGGCAAGAACAAGGCAGGCGAGCTATGTGACCATGCCAACAGTTATCTGCATGACAAGCCACTGGCTACGCTCGGTATTGCGTTCGCCGCGGGCTTCATCGTTTCCCAGCTGATGTCCAATAAATGACAGATATGCCCGGAGAGAATAATCCTCAGAGCGGTGATGCTGGCGGTCAGGAACAGGTTCGGCAACCGCTCAAGGATGAACTGAAGTCCTCTCTGGTGTGGCTGGAACATGCGGCCCTCGCGGGCGGCGATCTGGTTCGGCTGGTTGTTCTCGAATTGCGTCTGGCTGTGGCCGACTCGGGAAAGTTGGTGGTATTGGGGCTGGCAATGGTGCCGTTGCTGTTGCTGGCCTGGATAGGATTGTCCGTGTTGCTGGCCTGGTTGGCTTTCGCCTGGAGCGGTTCGGTAGCCCTGGCCATAGGAGCATTCATTGTCGTGCAATTGATCACGCTAGGGGTGATGGCGGCCTTGTGTAAGATGTATGCAAAGAGCCTGTCTTTCCCGGCGACCAAAAGGCAGCTGCAGACGTTGAAGGAGGAAGCCGGTGGATCGCAAGAAACTGAAAAGTCAGATTCAAGAGCTGGATGAACAACTCGCCGTCGAGTTCGGCCTGCTGAAGCTGGATGGGCGGGAGCGGTATGCCGCCATGCGCCGCATTTCACCCCTGTGGTGGGTCGGTGGCGCTGTAGTGGCAGGTGCGGTACTCGGCAAGCTCACTGCGGGGCGTGGTGGCCCCATGGCAGTGGCGCGTCAGGGCATGACCCTGTTTCGTTTTGCCAGTCTGGTGATGCCCAGCATGGCCATCGCGGCCAGTCCGGCAGCGCCTCAGGACGCCTTGTAATCACGGGGCCTGTTTCAAACCCCTTTGAACAAGGAGTTTGAAACAGGCCCCTTCACTACCTACTCATCATCTGGAAACTGATAGGCACTGGTTTGTTCCGCGTCGGGTTTGCGTGCGCGCAAATCACGGTAAACCGCTGCGCGCATGATCATCATGGAAACCACCGGTGCGGTCAGCAGCACAAAAGCAGTGATCAACAGCTCATGCACGACAGGGCGTTCCATGGTGCCGCTGAAATAGAGCATCGAGGCGATCAGAAAACAGCCGGTACCCACAGTAATGAACACCGCTGGACCATGAATGCGTTGGTAGAAGTTGGGTAGCCGCAGCAGCCCCAGTGCGCCGGTAAAGGTGATTATCCCGCCGAGTATCAACAGCAGCGCCATGGGAATGGCCAGCCACAGACTTATCTCGATCATGGGCAGGGTCAGAAAGTCGCTCATTCGATGATCTCCCCGCGCATGAGGAACTTGGCCAGGGCAATCGAAGACACAAAACCGGTCAGCGCAATGACCAAGGCTGCTTCAAAATAGATGATGTTGGAAAAGCGAATGCCCAGCAGCAGAATGAACAGCATGGCCGCCATCCATAAAGAATCCAGAGCCAGCACCCGGTCCTGAGCGGTGGGGCCACGCAGCAGGCGAATGGCGCAGAAGATCAGGGCCAACAGCACGCACAGCTGGGCGAATCCCAGCGCCACTGTGAGCATCAGGGCAATCATGCTTTCTCCTGTTCAAAAATATCGATCAAGGGTTGCTCCAGTTTGGTCTTGATCATGTCTACCCACCAGGCTGCATCGTGCAGATCAAATACGTGCAGGGCCAGGTCATTGCTGCCCGGAATGATCTCCACCCACACCGTACCCGGGGTGGAATTGATGATGCAGGCCAGTACGGCAAGGCCATGGGGATCGCGCAGATCCAGTGGAATGCGGATGAACTGGGTATTGAGTCGCCCGCCGCCGAACAGGATGAGCACGCAAACGTTGAAACAGGAGCGCAGGATCTCGATCAGCGACCGGAAGGTCAGACGGATTATTGTCAGCGGGCGAGACACCCGCACCGGGGTTGGGCGCAACGGGGCGATCAACACAGGTACGGCGATCGCGATCAGCGCGCCGAGCAGGATATGCGCCGGTTCGATGCTTTGATTGAGCATCAGCCACAGTAGCAGGAGTGCCAGTGAGATCAGCGGAGTGGGCAGCCAGCGTTTCATTGCTCACCTCCTGCGATGTGGGCCACGCCGGGTATCGCCGGGCTGGACAGCACCCGATCGATATACAATTGTGGCTCATGCAGTACGGCTGAGGTGCGTTCCATGTAGCTGCTGGTTGGGCCTGCCGCCACACTGATGATCACGCACAGCAGCAGTAGCATCGATACGGGCAACGCCTCGCTCAGCTGCAGGCGGGGAGCTTTGGCATCTGCAGCGGCCCAGAAGGTGCGTACACCAAAACGCATCAGCGAGATGATCGCCGCGAGACCGGAGGCGATGATCAACGCCAGCATGCCCCAGGCCAGTGGGCCGGCAGAGTAGAGGTTGTCGGCAAACAAGCCAGTGGGGTTGAGCAGGGCGTGGAATAACGCGAACTTGGCCAGGAACCCGGACAGCGGCGGCAGACCGGCGATGATCAAGGCGCAGGCGACAAAGGAAAGGCCGATGAAGGCCATCGCTGCCGGGATCACCACACCCGCGGATTCCTCCGGCGCATCGTCGATGGCAAAGGCTTCCATGGTCAGGGCCAATATCGCCGCGCTGGGCTTGCGGATGCGTTCCACCAGCTCCATCAGCAGCATGAACGCGGCCACTGCCAGCGTGGAGCTGATCAGGTAGAACAGGGCAGCTGCAATGACTTTCTGCTCGCCATAACCAATCGCGGCCAGCAAGGTACCGGAAGAGATGATCGCACTGAACCCCGCCATGCGCCCCAGCTCCTGGCTGCCCAGCAGGCCGATGGTGCCAAAGGCCAGAGTAAGCAGGCCGCCGACGATCAGGGCGTTGCCGGAAATCGCATTCAACACCTCTGCCTGTTCGGCGAACACCAGCATCCATAGGCGCAGCAGCACGTATACACCGACCTTGGTCATCAGTACCAGCATCGCGGCGACCGGCGGGGCGGCTGCAGCATAGGTGGTCGGTAGCCAGAAACCCAGCGGCCACATGGCGCTTTTGGTCAGGAAGGCAATCGCCAGAATCGCGGCTCCTACCTCCAGCAACAACCGTTCACTATCGCCCATGGCGGCAACACGTACTGCCAGATCCGCCATGTTCAAGGTGCCTGCGGCGGCGTAGATCAACGCCACACCGATCAGGAAGAACGACGAGGCGACCAGATTGACCACCACGTATTGCATGCTGGCGCGTATCCGGTTGGGCTGCAGGCCGAGCAGCAGCAGGCCGTAGGAGGCGGCCAGCATGATTTCGAAGAACACGAACAGGTTGAACAGGTCACCGGTGATGAAGGAACCGTTGATTCCCGCCAGTAGAAACTGGAACAACGAGTGGAAATGCACCCCGGCACGGCTCCAGCGGCGGTAGGAAAACACCAGAGCGGCTGTCGCGATGACGGCACTCAAGGTCAGCATCAACGCCGCCAGGCGGTCCACCACCAGGGCAATGCCGAATGGCGCCACCCAGTTACCGGCCAGATAGACGCCCACGCCGTTCGGCCAGACTTCATTGTCGGCGAGCCAGAACAGGGTGATGGCGGTGATCAATAACGCAACTGTGCCGATCAGGTTGACGGCAAATTTGAGTTGCTGATGGCGGCCGCTGAGCAACACCAGCGCTGCTGCGAACAGCAGGGGTAGCAGTATGGGCAGCAGTATCAGTTGATCAGCCCAGAAACTCATTGACCGGGTTCCTTGCCGTCTACATGGTCGGTGCCGGTCAGCCCGCGGGAGGTCAGCAGCAACACCAGGTACAGCGCGGTAGTGGCAAAGCCGATGACGATGGCAGTGAGCACCAGAGCTTGGGTCACCGGGTCGGCGAACAGCCCGGCATCAATTGATTCGTCCAGGGTCAGCGGCGGCTTGTTCACCGCCAGACGACCCATGATGAAGATGAACATGTTCACCGCGTAGGAAATCAGCAGCAGGCCAATGATGACCTGGAAGGTGCGCGGCCGCAGGATCAGCCAGATTCCTGAGGCGAACAACACGCCAATGGCAATGGCGATAACAGCTTCCATCAGATTTTCTCCTTTCCAGCGGCGTCAGCCGCTTCCATCGAGGCCAGCGGCAGGCGATGACCGCGGATCGACTGGTGAGCCAGTGAGGTGAGAATCAGCATGGTGGCGCCAACCACCACGCTGAACACGCCAAGATCGAAAAAGAAGGCGCTGGGCGTATGCAGCTCGCCGAGTAGAGGCAGTCTGAAATGGGCGGTGTGGCTGGTCAGGAACGGATAGCCCAGCAACACCGCGCCGAGCCCGGTGCCGACTGCGATGACCAATCCCAGCGCCAGCCAGCGGTGCGGGTGCAGATGCAGGCGGGACTCGACCCACAGGGTACCCGCCAGCATGTACTGGATGATGATGCCCACCGAGAACACCAGGCCAGCGACAAAGCCGCCGCCTGGCAGGTTATGGCCACGCATGAAGAAGTACACCGCACAGACCAGAATGACCGGCAGCAGCAGCCGCAGATAGACGCCAGGTATCATCATGTAGCCGGTCGTGGTCTGTTCGGCGGGCGTCTGCTGTGCCGCGGGGTCGACCAGATTGGTTTGCTGTGGCGGCAGCGCCATGCTTTCCGGCGAAGGGCGGAAGCGGCGTAACAGGCCATAAACGGTCAGCGCGACAATACCCAGTACGGCGATTTCGCCCATGGTATCGAAGCCACGGAAGTCCACCAGCAAGACGTTGACCACGTTGCTGCCGCCGCCCTCGGACAAGGCGCGCTCAAGGAAGAAGCCGCCAATTCCGCTACCTGCCGGCAACATCAGTACCAGGTAGCTGATCGCTGCCAGGCTCAGCCCTGCGGCTACAGCAAGGATAAAGTCGCGGGTGCGGCGAGTACGGGTCAGGACAGCTTCAGCTTTATCCTGCTCGATGGAGCGCAGTCGCGGTGGCAGCCATCGCAAGCCGAGCAGGATAAGCACTGTGGTGACGGTTTCCACCATCAACTGAGTTAAAGCCAGATCGGGTGCGGACAACCAGAGGAAGGTCAGACATACCACCAGGCCCGCACCACCGACCAGAGCCAGTGCAGCCAGGCGGTGATACTTGGCCTGCCAGGCGGCAGCGATGGCGCAAGCGCAGCCGATCAGCCACAACACGGCGAAGGGGATATGCAGTGTGCTCGGTCCCAGCGCCGACCAGATATGGGGTGCTGTAGCAGCGGCTGCCACGCCGGCGGCCAGGCACACCGACACCAGCAGCACCAGTTGCGGTTGCAGGCGCCGAGTGCCGAGCAGCTTCTCCAGCCGGGAAGCGGCACTGCGCAGCTCGAGCATGGTGCTTTCATAGGCCTGCTTGCCGTTGAAACGGTACAACAGCGGTACCTGATCACGCTGGATGAGGTTGAAGCGCTTGCGCAACACGATATACAGCAGCACGCCGCCGCCCAGAGCGATAAAGCTCATCAGCAGCGGGACGTTGAAGCCATGCCACAGTGACAGGCTGTAATAGGGCGTCTGGTCACCAAGCACCGATTGCACACTGGCATGCAGCAGCGGGCCGACACTGAGGCCCGGGATGATGCCGACAATCAGGCAGAACACCACCAGGACTTCCACCGGAAAGCGCATCCAGCGTGGTGGCTCGTGGGGTGTTTTCGGCAGATCGGTGGCTGGTTTTCCGAAGAAAACGTTAATAAAGCGCAGCGAATAGGCCACGCTGAATACGCCCATGGTGACGGCAGCCAGTGCCATCCACCAATTGCTTTTGCTGCCGACCAGCAAGGCTTCGGCAAAGAACATTTCCTTGGACAGGAAGCCATTCAGGAAGGGCACCCCGGCCATGGCGGCGGAGGCAACAATGGCCAGGGTCGCGGTATGCGGAATCATTTTGTACAGACCGCTGAGCTTGCGCATGTCGCGGGTGCCGCTTTCATGGTCGATGATGCCGACGGCCATGAACAGCGAGGCTTTGAACGTCGCATGGTTCAGTGTGTGGAAGATCGCCGCGACCATGGCCAGGGGCGTGCCGATCCCCAGCAGAGCCGTGATCAATCCCAGATGACTGATGGTGGAGTAGGCCAGCAGGCCCTTGAGATCGTGCTGGAAGATGGCGATGAAGGAGCCGATCAGCAGGGTGCAGACCCCGGCACCGCCGATAATCCAGGTCCACTCCGGCGTGCCGGAAAGCACCGGCCACAGGCGCATCAGCAGGAATATGCCGGCCTTGACCATGGTTGCCGAATGCAGATAAGCCGATACCGGTGTCGGCGCCGCCATCGCGTGGGGCAACCAGAAATGGAAAGGAAACTGCGCACTCTTGGTCAGGGCGCCGAGGGCAACCAGGATCAGCGTCGGCAGATACCAGGCGTGTTCGCGCAGGGTCTCGCCGGAGGCCAGCACCACATCCAGATCATAACTGCCGATGATATGCCCCATCATCAGTACTCCGGCCAGCAGGCAGAGGCCACCCGTCGCCGTTACCGTGAAGGCCATGCGCGCACCCCGGCGGGCCTCGGCACGGTGGTGCCAGTAACCGATCAGCAGGAACGAGGACAGGCTGGTGAGTTCCCAGAACATCACCAGTTGAATCAGGTTGCCCGATAGCACCACGCCGAGCATGGAACCCATGAAGGCCAGCAGGAAGGAGAAAAAGCGCGGTACCGGGTCTTCCGGTGACATGTAATAACGAGCGTACAACACCACCAGCAGGAAGATGCCGATGATCAGCATGGAGAACAGCCAGGCCAGACCATCCATGCGCAGGACCAGATTCAACCCGTACTCGGGCATCCAGTCGATCTGATAACGCAGGACTTCGCCATTACTGATCTGAGGGAACTGCCAACCGATGATGATCAGGCCAACCAGAGCGATGGCAACGGCTAGCCAGGCTTCCCGGTTACGGGCGTTCACCGGCAGGAACGCCGCGATGACGCATCCGATGAAGGGGGTCAGAATCAATATCAGTAGCAGCATGGACTCTCGGAGCAGGTGGGTGTGAAGGATTGATCGCGCGGATGAATCTGAGAAAACAGCCCCGATTAAACAGGCACGACCGGTATTCGATCCGATGGCCGAGGCTGAGTGGTATTCCGCTGTGCGAATGTTTTATTAGTAATTCGCTGATTCTGCAAGCAAAAAACTATTACTGCATGCAAATTCCGGTCCCGGCAATACCGCAATAACCACCCGGATTCTTATGCAGATATTGCTGATGTGGAGCCTCTGCATAATAAAACTCCCCGGCCGGGCGGATCTCGGTAGTCACACTGCCTTTGCCGGCATCCTGCAGAGCATCAGCGTACCGTGCGCGGGTGACTTCCGCCTGTGTCTGTTGGGCCATATCGCTGACGTAGATACCGGAGCGGTACTGGGTGCCCTGATCATTGCCCTGACGCATGCCCTGGGTGGGGTCATGGCTTTCCCAGAATACCCGCAGTAGCTCTTCCAGTGACACAAGCTCGGGATCGAACACCACCAGTACCACCTCGTTGTGTCCGGTCAATCCGGAACAGACTTCCTCATAGGTCGGGTTGGGTGTCAGTCCGGCGCAATAGCCCACCGCTGTGGTGTAAACACCTTCGATCTGCCAGAACAGCCGCTCGGCGCCCCAGAAACAGCCCATGCCCAGAATGATCTGTTGCAAGTGATCTGGAAAGGGCGGTTTGATTGGTGTCTGCAGTACCGCATGGGTGCTGCTGGTGGATAGTGGCTCTGCCCGACCGGGCAAAGCTTCGGCCGACGTTGGCATGCGCATTTTGTGCTCGGGAGGTGAATGGAAGAACATGACGGACTCCTGAAGCAATGGATCTTGAATGGATTAGCCGAGCAGCAGACGCAGCAGTGTCTCGTCGGGCTGGCCGGTGGCAATGAAATAGGGGTTCAGCCAGTCTTCCCGGTGCGGGTAGGAGAAGCGTTGACCATCGAGATCGAGTACGCGCCCGCCCGCGCCCTCGAGCACCGCCTGCGCGGCGGCGGTATCCCACTGGCTGGTGGGGGCAAAGCGTGGATACAGATCCGCTTCGCCTGCGGCCAGCGTGCAGAATTTCAATGAGCTGCCGACGCCCACCAGCTCGGTACCGTGCACCTGCTGCAGGCGGTCGAGCAGTGCTTCCTGTCCGGGACTGCTGTGGCGGCGGCTGGCAACGACCCGCAACGGGGCCGTAGGCGGACGGCAATGGTTCGGCTGGGCCGTCTCCTCGCCCAGCTGACGCCAGCTGCCGCGACCGGCTCCACCCCAAAAGAGTGTGTCGCGGGCCGGCACGCCGACGAAGCCGAAGCGTACCTGACCCTGTTCGATCAAGGCGATATTGACGGTGAACTCGTCAGTACCGGCGATGAACTCCTTGGTTCCGTCCAGTGGGTCCACCAACCAGAAGCGATCCCAGTGCAGGCGTTCGCTCAACGGCACATCGGCGGCTTCTTCAGACAGGACCGGGATTTCCGGGGTCAAGGCACGCAGGCCATCCATGATCACCTGGTTGGCTGCCAGGTCGGCTGCGGTAACCGGTGAGTCATCGGCCTTGGTGATCACTTCCGGATTCTGCTGCCACCAGGGCAGGGCGGCCAGTCCGGCCTCACGGGTCAACTGACAGAGTCGCTCGACGGCAACGGGCAGGCTCATCGCTGCAACTCGCCGCGTTGTTCCAGCAGATCACGCACCAGGTACAGCGCGGCAAGTGCGCGGCCTTCGGAAAAATTGGCGCGGGCGTTGAGTTCGCTCAACTCATACAGGTCGATACTATCCACGCGGATCGGCTCGGGTTCATCACCGGGCAGGCGTTTTTCATAGAGGTCGCGAGCCAGCACCACAGAGATGCTCTGGCTCATATAGTTGGGTGACAGTGACAATTTGGTCAGCAGCTCCAAACGCTCTGCACCCAGCCCGGCTTCCTCCATCAGCTCACGATTGGCTGCATCCAGCACATCCTCGCCCGGCTCGACCAGGCCCTTGGGCAGCGATAACTGGTAGTCATGGGTGCCGCCACAATACTCCTCGATCAGCACGGCAGTACGGGCATCCTTGAGCGCGACCACCATTACTGCGCCGTAGCCTGTGCCCGAGCCGACCAGTCGTTCATAGGTGCGCTCGGTGCCGTTGCTGAAGCGCAGTTGCATCTGCTCTACGGTAAATAACCGGCTTTTGGCCACAATGCGGGCATCTAGAATGTCAGGCTTTTGTGGCATGTCGGCTCCGTTCTCATCAACTGGTTTGTTATCATAGCCGCTCACTCCATCAAAACCCAACCGGCCATGCTCAACTGGAATACTATCGACACCGTCTTGCTGGATATGGACGGCACTTTGCTCGATCTGCATTTTGATAATCACTTCTGGGTCGAATACCTGCCGCAGTGCTATGCCGACCATCATGGGCAGTCATTGGCCTGGGCCAAGGCGGAGATTCATCCGTTGATGGAGCGTATCCAGGGCAAGCTGGACTGGTATTGTCTGGATTTCTGGACCCGTGAGCTGGATCTGCCGATCGTTCAGCTGAAACGTGAGATAGCGCATCTGATCAGTCTGCGAGCGGATGCGGATACTTTTCTGCGTGCCTTGCAGGGCAGTGGTCGTCAGGTGGTGCTGATCACCAACGCACACCGTGATTCGCTGTCGCTGAAAATGGAACGCGTCGAGTTGCGTACCTACTTTCAACGGCTGATCAGCTCCCACGATTTCGGTTATCCCAAGGAAGAGCAGGCGTTCTGGCATGCCCTGCGTGCGGAAGTGGAGTTCGATCCCGAGCGCACGCTGTTCATCGATGATGGCCTGAACATCCTGCGCGCGGCCCGTGAGTTTGGTATTGCCCAGCTTCTGGCCGTACGCCAGCCGGATAGCAAAGGCGCGTTGCGGGATACCGAGGAGTTTGCTGCCGTCGAGGACTTCGGCAGCTTGTATCAGCCGTAAATTATTCACTCGCGGCGCAGAGGCCACACAAAACAGGCAGCTGTTCTTGCTTTCCCGCCCCCGCCTCAGCCCTTGCCCTTGGTCCGTGTCTGATTCGGTCGTGCGTTCTTTTCGATGTACGAGATGATCAGCCCGGCAACGTCCTTGCCGGTGGTCGACTCGATACCTTCGAGGCCGGGCGAAGAGTTCACTTCCATCACCACCGGGCCGTGATTGGAGCGCAGGATATCTACCCCGGCGACGTTCAATCCCATCACCTTGGCAGCGCGCACAGCTGTCATGCGCTCTTCCGGCGTGATCTTGATCAGGCTGGCGCTGCCGCCGCGGTGCAGGTTGGAGCGGAACTCGCCGGGCTTGGCCTGACGTTTCATGGCGGCAATCACCTTGTCGCCGACCACCAGGCAGCGGATGTCCGCACCGCCGGCTTCGCGAATGTATTCCTGCACCATGATATTGGCCTTCAGCCCCATGAAGGCTTCCAGTACCGACTCGGCAGCCTGCTCCGTCTCGCACATCACCACGCCGATGCCCTGGGTGCCTTCCAGCAGCTTGATCACCAATGGCGCACCGCCGACCATGCTGATCAGGTCGGGGATGTCGTCCGGTGAATGGGCAAACCCGGTAACCGGCAAACCCACGCCCCGACGCGACAGCAGCTGCAGAGAGCGCAGTTTGTCTCTGGAGCGGCTGATGGCAACCGATTCATTGAGCGGAAACACGCCCATCATTTCGAACTGGCGCAAGACTGCTGCGCCATAAAAGGTGATGGATGCCCCGATGCGCGGAATGATCGCATCGAAGGGTTCCAGCTCGGAGCCCTTGTAATGAATGCTCGGCTTGTGGCTGGCGATGTTCATATAGGCGCGCAGGGTGTCGATCACCCGTACCTCATGGCCGCGCTCGCGGCCGGCTTCGACCAGGCGGCGGGTAGAGTAGAGATTGGGGTTGCGCGACAGTACCGCAATTTTCATGGTGTATTCTTCAGCCTTCGGGATTGAGATGGGGTTGGGGTTCGCCCTGCACAAAGCGTAGCCCAGGGTTGATGACAAGTTGGCCGTCCAGCATGGCCGTGCAGCCGAGCAGCACCCGGTAACGCATGGACTTGCGGCAGGTGAGGGTGAAGTCCACCCACCAGCACCGATCACCCAGCACCAGTGGGGTGCGGATGACGTGACGTTCCTGCAGGTGGCCGTTGGAGCTTTTCACCCGCTTGAAACTGATCAGTCGGGCCTCGCACTGCGTGTCATGGGGTTTGTGCGGCGTGCCGGTATGGGCATTGAAGCGCACCCAGGTTTCGCCGTCACGTTCGAATGTTTCAATATCGCTGGCGTGCAGCGCGGAGGTTTTCGCACCGCTGTCGACCTTGGCTCTGACCTTGTCTATACCAAGCGCAGGCAGACCGATCCACTCTCGCAGGCCGATCACACTGAGATGGTCAAATGTCTTCATGTTGATCCCCTTGCCAGCCATTGTCCGCAATGGCGCGCATCATGGGCCAAGATGGTGATTTCAACAAGACCCTGCCTGACCTTCGGGCACAGCATTTTTCAGGGGTCTCCGTGCTTGTTACACTCCCCGGAAATACAGGGGCCTCAGGAGTACAGACCCGATGAGCGATGATGGCAAGGCGCGGCTGGATAAATGGCTGTGGGCGGCGCGTTTCTTCAAGACTCGCGCGCTGGCCAAGGCGGCGATTGAAGGAGGCAAGGTGCATTGTCGTGGTGAGCGCTGCAAGCCGAGCAAAGAGCCGAAAGTCGATGATGAGCTGCAGATTCGCCAGGGGCATGACACCCGTACCGTGGTAATCAAGGCCATTTCCATGGTGCGTCGTGGGGCTCCCGATGCTCAATTGCTGTACGAGGAAACCGCCGAGAGTCTGCGTTTGCGCGAAGAGGCAGCGGCTCAACGCAAGGCGGCCGGACCGGGGCTGCTGATCAGTGAGCACCGCCCTACCAAGAAGCAGCGGCGGCAGATCCACCGTTTTCGCGACGAGCGCAATACGCTTTCCGATGGCTGAGGGGTATAATCGAGGTTTTTCAAAGGTTGAAGCCATGCCGTCCCAGGATATCACCCAGCGTTTTCTGTTCGAGCACGCCGACGTGCGCGGCGAGCTGGTGTCGCTGAATCAGAGTTATCGTGAAATTCTTGCCAAGCATGAATACCCCGAGCCGGTTAAGGCCTTGCTGGGTGAGATGCTGGCAGCTGCGGTGCTGCTGTCCTCGGCGATCAAGTTCGATGGTCTGCTGGTCATGCAGGCGCGTTCATCCGGTCCGCTATCCATGTTGATGGTCGAATGTTCCAGTCAGCAGGAAGTGCGCGCCATTGCTCGTTACAGTGACGATCTGAGCGGCGACGGTCTGCGTGATCTGATGCCCGATGGGGTGCTGGCCATCACCATCGACCCGGACAAGGGGCAGCGTTACCAGGGTGTGGTGGCGCTGGAGGGTGAGTCACTGGCCGAGTCGCTGGCCGGCTATTTCGCCAGCTCCGAGCAGCTCCCCAGCCGCTTTCGCTTGCTGGCTGACGGCCGTACTGCACGTGGCTTCATGTTGCAGGCACTGCCGGCTGACCGTCAGACCGACCTGGCGGATCGCTCAGAGACCTGGAATCGCCTGAGCATTCTGGCCGATACCCTGAGTGTTGAAGAGCTGATGGCGCTGGATAACCAGACGATTCTGCATCGGTTGTATCACGACGAAGACGTGAGACTCTTTGATGAGCATTCCGTTATCTTTCGTTGCAGCTGCTCGGCGGAACGATCCGGTAATGCGTTGGTCAGTCTGGGGCGAGAAGATGCCTTTGTGCTGCTGGACGAACGCAATGGTGAGATCGAGGTTGATTGCGAATTTTGCAATACCAGGTATGCCTTCGACCGCGCCGCGCTGAGCGAGCTGTTCGATCAGGCCAGGGATCATGCACAGAATCTTCATTGATGTCGGGGCGCTTCCTTAGCGCCTGGCTGCATTCTTTGGCATAATGTCGCGCCTGCGCGGTGATCTGGCGCTTTTCTTAAGCTGTAACCCTACGTGCTGAGGCCGAATCCATCGGTCTTGTGGAGATTTCGGTCAAGCCGAAGAGGACGAAGTTTGATGACGCAAGCTACCAACACAGTATTTAACGACCTGAGT
>JASJKW010000292.1:0-3618 GCA_037621305.1 Pseudomonas sp. | reverse complement strand
ATGGGGCCGGAAAGCATTTTGTTACCCAGCGACGAGAAGGTCGCTACGCCGGGATGCTTGGGATCCACGGTACCGAAGATACTTTCAGCCATGGTGCTGATCTGTTCTGCCGAGACCTCTTCAATCGCCTCGACATTCATTATCGCGACCACAGGATTACCCTGCACGTTCGGGTCACGCAAGGCAATGCGGTTACCCGTCTGAATGCCATTGAGGTCCTTGATCAGGTTGACGACCGGCACCGGCCAGAAAAGACCGGAGGTGGTGTGCAGAGTTTGCGCTACGCTCAGCGCGTCCGCCAGATTCATATAGCCTGTGAGCGGGTTGAAGTAGCCTGCGCCCAGCATGACGGCATTGGCGCTGGCAGCGGAGTTGAGCAGCAGTGAAGGCAGCTTCTCGGCTTCAGTCTGCAGCGCCTTGCGCTCCTGCTCATTCTCCACGAACAGGGCATTAAGTGTATTGGAGCCATGTGGTTTTATCATGAGTGACAATCTCCGGATCGACGATTTTTTTCTGTAAGCGAGTGGGATCAAACAACCTTGGCCAGTACGGGAACGCCGGTGCCGAGAATTTCGCGCTCTTGCAGCAGAACCAGCAGCGCTTCAACTTCGTCGGCCAGCGACATTTCATGGCTGTGGAGTACCAGCTCAGGGTTCTCCGGAACTTCATAAGGATCATCGATACCGGTAAAATTCTTGATTTCGCCGGCACGGGCCTTTTTGTACAGGCCCTTGGGATCACGTTTTTCTGCCTCGGCTAGCGGTACGTCGATAAAGACTTCAATAAAGTCCATACCCGCGTCCTCGTGCAGCTTGCGCACCAAGTCACGGTCAGCCTGGTAGGGGCTGACAAAACTGGACAGGGCGATCACGCCGGTATCAACGAACAACTTGGCGATCTCACCAATACGGCGGATATTCTCGGTACGATCTTCCGCAGAAAAGCCGAGATTCTTGTTGATACCCAGGCGAATGTTGTCGCCGTCCAGCCGGTAAATCAGGTGGCCACGCTCGGCCAGCACTCTCTCAAGCGCTACGGCCACGGTGCTCTTGCCGCTGCCGGATAAACCGGTAAACCAGATGGTCGCGCCCTTCTGACCCAACAGGCGATTACGATCAGCACGGCTTACTTCGCCATCGTGCCAGTACACATTGGTTGCTTTTTGCTCAGCCATTCTTGTTCTCCACTAACGTGCGTAGTTTCAGGCGACCGCACCGGCGGCCACGAAGTGAGGGTTATCCAGACCGGGTTTGCCGTATTGGAGCGCGCTGCCATCCAGCGTATTGACCGAACCACCGGCAGCCAGCAATACCGCATGGCCAGCCGCCGTATCCCATTCCATGGTCCGGCCCAGACGCGGGTACAGATCCGCCTCACCGGCGGCGACCAGGCAGAATTTCAGGGATGAGCCGGCGCTTTTCTGCTCAACCACGGTGCGACCGGCCAGGAAGCGATTCATCGCTTCGGCATCGCTGTGGGAACGACTGCCAACTACTGTCAGGCCCGCCGCTGGTACTGCTCGACAGGTAATCGGACGGCATACACCGCCCTGCTCCAGATAGGCACCAAAACCTTCAGCGCCACGGAACAGGCGATCCAGCGCCGGGGCGTAAACCACACCGAGAACCGGCTGACCCTGTTCAATCAGCGCGATATTGATGGTGAACTCACCATTGCGTTTGATGAACTCCTTGGTGCCATCAAGCGGGTCCACCAGCCAGAAACGAGACTCCACATCCGGAATATGCCCGGCTGCGGCTGCCTCTTCGGAGATAATCGGAATATCGGGTGTCAATGCAGCCAGGCGCTGCAGAATGACCGCTTCTACCCGCTCATCGGCCTCGGTAACGGGTGACTTGTCATCCTTGTCATGGACGGCAAAGTCAGTAGCATATATTTCCATTGCCTCGTTGCCCGCAATACGTGCGATTGCAGATAATTCAGCCAGTAAGTGTTCCGCGTTCATTAACTAAACTCCTCATCGATACTGGATCAAAATAACTTTCTGATCCGGACTATCGGCAGTATCTGTGCACTAGCGGGTCAGACGTCAGGCAGGCTCATACAGCGGATTTGCCATGCTTGAACACAGTATTTGTTTTACCGCACAGCCACGCATCGTCTGTATGGATTAGCGAAAGCAGCTATCTAACCGAGGAGTTACAACGTCTTGCTTTGAAAAGTAAACGCAAAAAGGCCCGGCATATACCGGGCCTCCATGAGCAACGCATACTACATCTGGACTATATCGCTCTCCCCCCAGAAGGCCCGCATGCTGGCTATCTTGCCATTCTCATCAAAACTCATGACATCAATTACCCGAAACTGGGAATCATGCCCCTCATGATTGACACTGACAGTAAAGGCCATTGCCGCAAAGTTACTTCTTGATGCCCGTATCGGCGAATCAAGCCTCAACTTCGCACCTGTAGCCACAGCATAACCGTAGAACTCTTCAATAGGCTTCCTGCCGCTGCGTACTTCTGTACCAACCGGATCCTCCACAGTGGCATCATCTGCATAGAGGGCAACTATCCCCGCTACATCACCAGCATTGAACGCCTCCAGGTAACTATTCAGGGCCTGTTTCATATGCGCTTCGTTAGACATGAATCTTACCTCTCAGAGAACTTCAAAAAGTCCGGCGGCACCCATGCCACCGCCAATGCACATGGAAATCACCACATATCTGACCCCACGACGGCGACCTTCCAGCAGGGCATGGCCCACCAGCCGCGAGCCGGTCATGCCAAACGGATGCCCCACCGCAATAGCGCCGCCGTTCACGTTCAATCGATCATTGGGGATACCCAGACGATCCCCGCAATAGAGAACCTGACTGGCGAAGGCTTCGTTGATTTCCCACAGGCCAATGTCGGAAATGCTCAGGCCATAACGTTTGAGCAGCTTGGGAATCGCAAATACAGGTCCGATCCCCATTTCATCCGGCTCACAACCTGCTACAGCCAGACCACGGAATACACCCAGTGGTGCGAGCCCGCGTTGTTCCGCCTGTCCGCGCTCCATCAGCAAGGCCACCGAAGCCCCGTCAGACAGCTGACTGGAGTTGCCTGCGGTAATGAACTCGCCCTGTTTGACCCACTGACCATCGCGCCATACCGGCTTGAGGGAGGCCAATCGTTCAAGAGAGGTGTCACTGCGATTGCATTCGTCAATGTTAGCAATCACCTGTTCGCTGCCGGTGATCTTGCCTTCCTTGTCGAATAGCAGCTTGTTGGCAGCCAGCGGTACTATTTCTTCATCAAACAGCCCATTCCGTTGCGCCGCCGCTACCCGCTGCTGACTCTGCAGCGAGTATTCATCCTGGGCCGCGCGGGAAATACCGTAGCGCTGGGCAACGATTTCCGCTGTTTCGATCATCGGAATATAGGCCGCTGGGGCCACATCCAAAACCGATTGCGATTGCGCGCGATAGGTATTTTTGTGTTTGTTCTGAGTAAGTGAGATGGATTCCAGTCCACCCGCAATAACGGTCCGCTGGTCACCCACCATGATACTGTTGGCGCCCATTGCGATAGCGACCAGACCTGACGCACACATGCGGTCAACCGCCGCGCCAGGTACGGAAACCGGGAGTCCGCCGGTATAGGCACACAG
>JASJKW010000291.1:0-3875 GCA_037621305.1 Pseudomonas sp. | reverse complement strand
TTGCGGCTGACACAACGGTGGACCCACTGGTGCTGATCCGGCTGATCCAGGACAATCCGCAACGCTATCGCCTGGAGGGCGGCAGCGTATTCCGTTTCAGCGCACCCATGGCTGCACCTGCCTTGCGTCTGAATACGGTGGAAGCATTGATCGAGCGCCTGCAACAGTCGCCCGAAAAACCAGGCAAAGGAAAACGCCGATGAACCCGATTCGATATGCATGCCGCCTTCTGACGGCCCTGACCTTGCTGACCTGCAGCGCACTGGCGCAGGCGCAGTATCTGGTGGAAGTGGTGGTTTTCAGCCAGCCCGGCGCGCAGATAGTGCCGGGAGCCTCACCGGAGCACGATTGGGATTGGCAGGCGATCTCGCTGGATGCAACAACCCGCAGCGACGTACGCAGCATCGACCGTACCCGATACAGTCTGGATAGCCAGGCGAGCAAACTGGAGGCCAAGGGCTACACCATCAGATTGCACCGTGCCTGGACTCAACCGGCGGAAAGTGGTCTGCGGGTTGCTCTTCACGAGGGCGACGACCTGGCCGCACCGAATGGCGACTCGCTGTATCCGGTTCAGGGGGTGGTCAGCCTGGATGGCGACCCACTTACCGCGAAAGTCACCTTCTGGCTCAACCATGTCAGTGAGAGCATGGCTGAGCCGATCAGCGAGCGACTACACTCGACTCGCCGTCTGCGAATCAATGAGATTCATTACCTGGACCACAAGAGCATGGGCTTGCTGATTCGCATCAGCCAGCCCTGAAGTCTCACAACAAACCAGCACTCTGCAACAGAGCAACCGACTGCTGCCAACGCGGCTGCGCCTTGTAATCCACACCTGGCGCGCTGCGCGCAAGCAACTCCCGGGCCCGCACTGACGGCTGCATGCCGCTGTTCTGCGCATGCACCAACGCCTGTTCGGCAGCTGCGCGGTCATTGCATACCAGCAGCATGTCGCAACCTGACGCCAGCGCCGCATCCACCCGTTCAGCCATACCGCCCACCGCATGCGCTCCCGCCATGGTCAGGTCATCACTGAAGATCACCCCCTGGAAGCCCAGCTCGGCACGCAGGATATCCTGCAGCCAGCGCCGCGAGAAGCCAGCCGGCAGACTGTCCACTGCCGGATAGACCACATGCGCCGGCATGATGCCATCCAGCACGCTTGCCAGCGCCGCAAAGGGCTTGAGATCAGACTCGCGGATGCTCGCCTCGCTGCGCGAGTCCACCGGCAGGTCAGTATGCGAATCCGCCTCTGCCCAGCCATGCCCCGGAAAATGCTTACCGGTCGCCGCCATGCCGGCTTGATGCAGACCGCGTATATAGGCTTCGGCAAGCTGGGTGACCTCCTGCGGATCACCACCCAAAGAGCGATCACCAATCACCTGACTGCGTCCATGGTCAAGATCCAGCACTGGTGCAAAACTGATATCGATACCGCAGGCGAGCATCTCGGTCGCCATCAACCAGGCAGCCGCCTCAGCCAGCTCACCCCTATCTGCCGAGGCACTCTCGGCGATACGGCCAAGCGCCGGCAAGCGCAGGACATCGCGCCGCAGCCGTTGCACACGACCACCTTCCTGGTCGATCGCAATCAGCATCTCCGGGCGTACCGCACGAATGCTGCGTACCAGCTCACGCACCTGGGCTGGTGCCTCGGTATTGCGAGCGAACAGAATCATCCCGCCCACTTCCGGCTGTCTCAACAACTGGCGATCTTCGGGGGTCAGCCAGGTGCCGGCCAGATCCAGCATCAATGTGCCTTGCTTCAATGAAATGCTCCTGAATAAGGTTATTCGATGACGACCGGGCAGCCTGCCGGCGTCATGTCAAAAAGGGTCAAGATGTCGGCATTGCGCAGACGTATGCAGCCATGGGACAGAGGAATGCCCATCGGCTGATCGTCACCCGTGCCATGCAGGTAGATATAGCGGCGCTGCGAATCACGATCAGCACCGCGATTGACACCGGATTCTTCACCACATAGCCAGAGTATGCGAGTCAGTATCCAGTCCCGCTGCGGTTGCGCCTCAGCCAGCTCAGCCGACCAGACTTCGCCGGTAGGCCGCCGCCCGATGAATACCGCACCCGGCGGCTGCCCCGTACCAATGCGTGCCCGCACCCGATGTCGTCCGCGCGGTGTGCAACCGCTACCGTTCATCTCACCCGCGCCATTCTTCGCCGTGGACACCGGATAGCTGCACAACTGCCGGCCCGCATGAAAGCCGGTCAGCATCTGTCGTTCAAGGGATATATGGATCAGGTCAAGCCGCATGATCAGCTCCGCCGCAAAGGGCACACGATAACGGATCACGCGCCCTTAGGTAAGCCCCCGAGCAGGGGCCGGCCAAGCACAGCTATACCGATTCCAGCGTATTACGTGGAAGTTTGCCAGCCTCATCCGGCAGCGCGCTGTCGGCACGCATACCGGCGGCAAGGAAAGGCACCATCTGCCGCAACACCTCCTCAGTACCAGCTCGCTCGCCGTGCTCGGACTCAGCGATGGCCTTCAGCGCCTTCATGCTCGACAAGGTAAAGGCAGCGCTGCCCAGCATGAAATGGACCCGCCAGAACAGTACGTCGACCGGCAGCTCCGGTGAGCTGCGCACCAGCAACCCCATGTAGCGTCTGAATACCTTGCCATAGACCTCGCCGAGGTACTTGCGAAGATGGCCCTGGCTCTGGCTGAATGCCAGACCCAGCAGGCGCATGAAGGTGGACAGATCATGTCCGCTGCGTGGCTTCACCGCCAGTACCAGGCGCACCAGCATGTCCAGCAGCGCTTCCAGGCTCAGCTCGGGACTGCCCGCCTGCTCATTGCGATCCAGCTCCTGCTCCAGGCTGCTGACAAAGGGATCAAGAAAGCGGGTGAATACGGCCTGGATCAGCGACTTCTTGGAGCCGAAATGATAATTCACCGCAGCCAGGTTGACCCCCGCCTTGCTGGTGATCAGGCGCAACGAGGTTTCGGCAAAACCTTTCTCGGCAAATAACTGCTCCGCAGCATCGAGGATGCGCTCAACTGTTTCAGACTGGGCCACTGACTACTCCGACACTTGGGAACATATGTTTGAAACATACGTTTCAAACGACATCACTGTCAACTCTGTCGTTTTACCATAGCCGCCCCCTTCTGCAAATACGCAAACGAGCTTGCCCTCCCCCTCGAACTGTATATAATCACAGGGACTGTATAAAAACACAGGCTACAACAAATGCAGAAACTGACGGCACGGCAACAGCAGGTACTGGCTTTTATCAAAGCGCACATGAGCAGCAATGGTTATCCACCTACACGCGTTGATATCGCCAAGGAACTGGGCTTTCGTTCCCCCAATGCGGCAGAGGATCATCTGAAGGCACTGGCACGAAAAGGCGCCATTGAAATGATCCCGGGAGCCTCCCGCGGTATTCGCCTGCCCGCCGACAGCAATATGCAGGCGGCCGAGGATGCACTGCCGATCATTGGGCAAGTGGCAGCCGGCGCCCCCATCCTGGCAGTGGAAAACATCGAAGATCATTGCCGGATCAATCCGTCTTTCTTCAGCCCGCGCGCGGACTATCTGCTGCGCGTACGCGGCATGAGCATGAAGGACATCGGCATTTTTGATGGCGACCTGTTGGCAGTGCACCGCACCAGCGAAGCCAGAAATGGCCAGGTGGTGGTCGCTCGGATTGGCGATGAAGTGACGGTCAAACGCTTCCACAAACAGGGACGCAAGGTGTCACTGATTGCGGAAAACCCTGATTTCGCGCCCATCGAAGTGGATCTGCGCGAACAGGAACTGATCATCGAAGGTTTGAGTGTGGGTGTTATACGCCACTGAAGGAGCAGGCCATGCAGTATGCGCGAAATAGAGGTTCAGCAGCACAGC
>JASJKW010000290.1:0-5277 GCA_037621305.1 Pseudomonas sp. | reverse complement strand
CGTATTCCGACAGCGTATCGGGCACCGGGGTCACGGCACCGAGAATAGTGGCCGGATCGGCCCCCAGCGCCACCGCCACCGGATAGGGTTTGCCGGGGTTGGCTTCCTGCCACTCACGGAAGTCCAGCGCACCGCCGCGATGGCTGAGCCAGCGCATGATGACCTTGTTGCGACCGATCACCTGCTGGCGATAGATACCCAGGTTCTGTCGGTCCTTGTTCGGGCCACGGGTAACCACCAGCCCCCAGGTGATCAGCGGGCCGGCGTCGCCGGGCCAGCAGGTCTGAACCGGGATCTGCGACAGATCCACATCCTCACCTTCGATCACGGTTGCCTGGCAGGGGGCATCACGCACCACCTTGGGCGCCATGGAGATGACCTTTTTCACCAGCGGCAGCTTGGACCAGGCGTCCTTCAGGCCTTTCGGTGGATCAGGTTCCTTCAGATAGGCCAGCAGTTTGCCGATCTCGCGCAGTTCGCTGACATCATTGGCGCCCATGCCCAGGGCGACCCGCTCAGGCGTGCCGAACAGATTGCCGAGAACCGGCATGTCGAATCCAGTGGGGTTTTCAAACAGCAAGGCCGGGCCGCCCTTGCGCAGGGTGCGGTCGCAGACTTCGGTCATTTCCAGGATGGGTGATACGGGTGTCTGGATGCGCTTCAACTCACCGCGCTGTTCCAGTCCCTTGATGAAATCTCGAAGATCGGAGTATTGCATGGCAGCTTTAGGCCTCAAGCTTCAAGCGGCAAGCTGTTTGGTTTCAGCCGCGCCGCCCATGAAAGGGGTGTGTTATGCGGCATCATACCGACTGCGGGGTGCTGCAAAAAGGCAAACCACGGCGAGAGGGTGATACCCGCTCGCCGTGCCTGGCTGGATCAGTTCTTGCTGCGTTTCATCGACATGAAGAATTCGTCGTTGGTCTTGGTGTCTTTCAGACGATCCAACAGGAATTCGATAGCGGCGATTTCGTCCATGGAGTGCAGGATCTTGCGCAGAATCCACATCCGCTGCAGCTCGTCTTCGCTGGTCAGCAGCTCTTCGCGACGGGTGCCGGAGCGGTTGATGTTGATCGCCGGGAATACCCGCTTCTCGGCAATCTTGCGATCCAGGTGGATCTCCATATTACCGGTGCCCTTGAATTCCTCGTAGATCACTTCGTCCATCTTCGAGCCGGTATCCACCAGCGCGGTAGCGATGATGGTCAGACTGCCGCCTTCCTCGATGTTCCGCGCGGCGCCGAAGAAACGCTTGGGCTTCTCCAGTGCGTGGGCGTCGACACCACCGGTCAGTACCTTGCCGGAGCTCGGGATGACGGTGTTGTAGGCGCGAGCCAGGCGGGTGATGGAGTCGAGCAGGATGATCACATCCTTCTTGTGTTCGACCAGGCGCTTGGCCTTCTCGATGACCATTTCAGCGACCTGAACGTGGCGGCTCGGCGGCTCGTCGAAGGTCGAGGCGACCACTTCGCCGCGCACGGTGCGCTGCATTTCGGTCACTTCTTCCGGGCGCTCGTCGATCAGCAGAACGATCAGATGGCACTCGGGGTTGTTGCGTGCAATGTTCGAAGCGATGTTCTGCAACATCAGGGTTTTACCGGCCTTCGGCGGTGCCACCAGCAGACCGCGCTGACCCTTGCCGATCGGGGCGCACAGATCAATGATCCGCGCCATCAGATCTTCGGTGGAGCCATTGCCGGCTTCCATCTTCAGACGATCATCAGGGAACAGGGGGGTGAGGTTTTCGAACAGGATCTTGCTTTTGGTGTTTTCCGGGCGGTCGAAGTTGATTGAGTCGACCTTCAGCAGCGCAAAGTAGCGCTCACCATCCTTCGGCGGCCGGATCTTGCCGGCAATGCTGTCGCCGGTACGCAGATTGAAACGGCGTATCTGGCTGGGGGAGACGTAGATGTCGTCGGGTCCGGCCAGATAGGAAGAGTCAGCCGAGCGAAGAAAACCGAAACCGTCCTGCAGAATTTCCAGTACGCCATCGCCGTGGATGTCTTCACCGCTTTTGGCGTGCTTCTTCAGGATGCCGAAGATCACATCCTGTTTGCGTGATCGGCCCATGTTTTCGAGGCCCATCTGGTCGGCGGTTTCCAGCAGTTCGGTTATAGGTTTTTGCTTGAGTTCAGTCAGGTTCATAGGTTCGGTGAGTTATGCGTCTTTCGGCAGGACGGGGTTGGTAACAGCCGCCATGTGAGGATGGGGCGATGGGTTTATGGCAAGTAGGGAAGCCATTGCCGCAGGGTGCGACAGGGAGTTGGAAAACAAATCTAGCACCGCTGGGCGGTGGCGTCTATATGTTTGATCAAGAAAAGTGCATCCCCGGCGGACCGGGGGTGCCTGGTAAATCAGATATTGCTATCGAGGAAGGCCGCCAGCTGGGATTTGGACAGAGCGCCGACCTTGGTCGCCTCTACATTGCCATCCTTGAACAGCATCAGTGTGGGGATACCGCGCACACCGTACTTTGGCGGAGTGTCGGTGTTCTCATCGATGTTCAGCTTGCAGATCTTGAGTTTGCCTTCGTAGTCCCGTGAGATGTCATCCAGCACCGGGGCTATCATTTTGCACGGGCCACACCATTCCGCCCAGTAATCAACCAGGACAGGGCCGTCGGCCTTCAGCACTTCTGCTTCGAAGCTGCCGTCAGTGACGTGCACGATCAAATCACTCATGAGTTTCTCCAGGAAATAGGGTTCGCCAAGTGCAATGAAGTGGATGATAGCATCACCCTACGCCAGTGTGAAACGTCAACAGACAGCTGCTCTTCCGAGCCCTTGCCGGACAGTTTGTCGCAGCAGGCGGGCAATGCTGGCGATAGGGAGGTAATATTCCCCCATCACACATAGGGGATACGCATGGCGCAGACAGAACAAACGGAATTTCCGCTGGTGGCGACCATAGATCTGGGATCTAACAGTTTTCATATGGTACTGGCTCGAGTGGACCACGGGGAAATACGGATTCTTGAGCGGCTCGGCGAAAAAGTGCAGCTGGGTGCCGGGTTGGATGAGCAGAACAATCTCAGCGAAGAAGCCATGCAGCGCGGCGTCGATTGCCTGCGGCGCTTTGCTCAACTGATCAATGGCCTGCCCGCCGGTGCGGTCCGCATTGTTGCTACCAACACCTTGCGAGTGGCGCACAATCGTGATGTTTTCATCAACAAGGTCAAGGACGTGCTCGGCCATCGGGTGGATGTGATTTCCGGGCGGGAAGAGGCGCGGCTGATCTATCTCGGTGTGGCCCATACCCTGGCCGATGATGCCGGCAAGCGGCTGGTGGTGGATATCGGCGGCGGCAGCACCGAATTCATCATTGGTGAGCGCTTCGAATCGGTGTTGCGTGAGAGTCTGCATTTCGGCTGCGTTTCTTTCGGCCAGAAATTTTTTGCAGGCGGGCGTATTTCCTCCTCAGGCTATAACCAGGCGTATACCGCAGCGCGCTTGGAGCTGATGCGGATCGAGCAGAGCGTACAGCGCGTGGGCTGGCAGGAAGCCGTTGGCGCATCCGGCACCATTCGTACTATTGCGCAATGCCTGCGCGGTGCTGAACTGAGCGATGGTGAGGTGCACCGCGAGGGGCTGCAATGGCTCAAGCGCAAGGTGCTCAAGGTCAATCATGTGGATAAACTCAGCCTGCAGGGACTCAAGGCTGAACGCCGTCCCATCCTGCCTGCGGGACTGGCTATTCTCGAAGCCCTGTTTGATGCCTTGCAGGTGCAGCGCATGGAGCTCTCTGAAGGGGCGTTGCGCGAGGGGGTGCTGTACGAGTTGTTCGGGCGTCATCAGCATGAGGATGTGCGCGAGCGGACCTTGTCCGCATTGGCCGAGCGCAGCCATGTCGACGCCGAGCAGGCGGCCCGGGTCGAACAGAAAGCTCTGAGTCTGTTGAGCAAAGTGGCAGAGCCCTGGGGATTGACCGACAGCAAGCATGCAGACCTGCTGAGCTGGGCCGCACGTGTTCACGAAATTGGTATGGATATCGCGCATAGCCAGTACCACAAGCATGGCGCGTATCTGATTGAGCATGCCGACCTGCCCGGATTTTCACGTCAGGAGCAGCAGGCGATGGCCTTGCTGGTGCGCGGTCATCGGCGCAACCTGCCGGGAGAGGATCGCGTCGCCGAGGTAGGTGAAGACGGCCCAGCGTTGCGGCGCCTGTGCATGTTGTTGCGGTTGGCGATTCTTTATCACCACATCCGTGGCTTTCAGGACATGCCCGAGCTGCAGGTCGAGGCCAGGGATACGCAGCTGACGCTGCGCTTCCCGCCGGGCTGGCTGAAGGCCAATCCGCTGACCCAGGCCGACTTCGCCCAGGAGTCGCAATACTGGGCGAAGATCGGTTACACGTTGACGGCGCGCTGAGGCGAACTGGCCAGTTTCTCCAGCAGTGCACCCTGGGCGCTGCGGGAGATCTGGTTACCGGTCGGAGTGCAACGGATATAGCTGCCGTCAGGCTGCAATATCCAGGCGTGGGTGTTGTCGGTCAAATGCACCTGCAACTCCTGCCGGGCGCGGGTAATCAGCTTTTTGCCTTCCAGCGGGAAGCAGGTTTCCACCCGGTGATCCAGGTTGCGTTCCATCATGTCGGCACTCGACATCCACACCTGTTCCTGACCTTCGCCCAGGAAGTAGTAGACCCGGCTGTGCTCGAGAAAGCGGCCGATGATCGAGCGCACTGTGATGTTGTGCGAAACCCCTGGAATGCCGGGACGCAAACAGCACATGCCGCGGATGATCAGCTCGATCTTCACTCCCGCCTGTGATGCCTTGTACAGCGCCTTGATGATCTTGGCATCGGTGAGTGCGTTGGCCTTGGCAATGATGTGCGCCGGCTTGCCGGCCTGCGCCGCCAGAGCTTCACGGTTGATCAGTTCCAGCAGCCGCTTCTTCAGCGTGAAGGGTGCCTGCAGCAACTTCTTCATGCGCAGTGCCTTGCCCATGCCGATCAGCTGGTTGAACAGCTTGTGCACATCTTCAGTGAGTGCGGTGTCCGAGGTCAGAATGCTGTAGTCGGTGTACAGACGGGCGTTACCGGAATGGTAGTTGCCGGTGCCCATGTGTGCATAGCGTTGCAGGAGTTTGTCCTCGCGGCGCAGGATCAGCATCATCTTGGCGTGGGTCTTGAAACCGACCACCCCGTAGATCACCACCGCGCCGGCCTGTTGCAGGCGGCTGGCCAACTGCAGGTTGGACTCCTCATCGAAGCGTGCGCGCAGCTCGATTACCACGGTGACTTCCTTCCCGTTACGTGCTGCCTCGACCAGCGCATTGG
>JASJKW010000289.1:0-5603 GCA_037621305.1 Pseudomonas sp. | reverse complement strand
CGTTATTAATGAGAGGAGCTGACACCTGGAACGGTTGCAAATTGTTTCATGCCGATGCCGAAGGCCTGAATACTGGCCTTTCGCTGCCAAATTGATCAATCTGTTGCAACCATTCACAGGCCCCTGCCGTCTAGTTATTATGAGCGATGCTGACACAGCTGTAATTCAGGCAGTACTCGATGGCGACAGCGAGCGCTATCGAGAGCTGGTTGCGCGCTATTCGGCCGCTGTAGGCAACTATATCTACCGCATGATCCCGAATGCGGCGGACCGGGAAGAGGTCTGCCAGGATGTTTTTGTGAAGGCGTATGTGAATCTCAGCCAGTTTCGATTTGAGGCGAAATTCACCACCTGGCTCTATACCATCGCCTATCGGCAGGCGATTGAGCATTTGCGCAAGAATCGACTTGAGACGGTGACCCTTGATGGGCATGATATTTCCAGTGCTGAGGATCTTGACGCCGCACATTCAAAGCAAGAAAGCGCGAAGCAAGTTCGCGATCAGATCAAGCGTTTGACGACTGAGGAACAAACAGTACTGACGTTGTACCACTATCAGGAAATGGGCTTGGCAGAAATCGGTCAAATAGTCGGTAAGCCGGAAGGTACCATCAAGAGTGACCTGTTCCGGATCAGGAAAAAATTGAAACAGGGGCTTCAGCGCCAGTTTGCCATTCGCGCTGGTGTCGATTATCAGGACAAGGTGAGCATATGACAGACAGGGATCGGGATATCCAGGCCCATCTGGACGGCGAGTCCAGACTCTCCAGCATAGACGATGATGTCAGACTCTATCAATCCATCTATGAGGAGTTGGCGTCAGCCCCTCCCGAGAAAGTGTTGCCTGACGATTTTTCCGATCAGATCATGGCGAGAGTCAGGGCAATCGATGCTGCTGAGGCGGTGAGTGAAGATATGGCTTTGGTGAACCCTGGGATCAAGAGCCTGATGGTCAGTTTACTGGCCGTGATCATCGGCACCATGGCTGCGGCGACGCTTGTTTACGGCTTCAGTCAGGCCTATCAACTGAGCTTTGACAGTGCCGGCGCCATGAATCTGGTCACAGTTGTCGTTGGGCTTATCCCTGCAGGTTTGCCCGTGATCTATGGCCTGGCGGCGGGCGCCCTGGTTATCTGGTTAGATAAGGGCCTGCGATCCCTGTTCCCAGTCTGGACAGGATCTAGATGATTTTGTAGCACGGATTGTATTTCGTGCCCGGCAGTTTCATTCGATGTTGTTCAGCAAACGACAGCAACAGCGCATCGATCTCTGCCATGAGTTGCGGTTCGCCAGAAATTTCGAACAGACCGTGTTGCTCGACTGCCCGTATCCCTTCTTCTTTGACATTACCGGCAACCAACCCGGAAAAAGCCCGGCGTAAATTTGCCGCCAGCATATAAGCTGGTTGATCCCTGTGGATTTGTAGGCCCCGCATATTGGTGTGATTCGGCTCAAATGGCACCTGAAACTCATGGTCGACCTTCAGCAGCCAGTTAAAATAATAGGCGTCATTCCGCGCTTTGCGAAACTTCCTGACCCGTTTCATGCCCTTCAACATCTCCGCCGCAACCAGCGCTGGATCATCGACGATGATCTGGTAAAAGGCCTGTGCCTCTGTGCCCAGAGTTCTGCCGATAAATTCGTGAATTTTCTCAAAGTATTCAGCGGCGCTGGCTGGCCCGGTGAATATCAGTGGGAAGGGCATGTTGGCGTTGTCTGGATGCAGCAGCACGCCGAGCAGATACAGGATTTCCTCGAGGGTGCCAACACCGCCAGGGAAAACAATGATCCCGTGGCCGGTGCGAATAAAGCTCTCCAGGCGCTTTTCGATATCCGGCATGATGACCAGTTCGTTGACGATCGGGTTCGGTGGCTCGGCGGCAATGATGCCTGGTTCTGAAAGACCAATATATCGACCCTGTGGCAGTCGCTGCTTGGCGTGGCCGATGGTGGCGCCCTTCATCGGCCCCTTCATCACGCCGGGTCCGCAGCCGGTGCAGATGTCCAGGTTACGCAATCCCAGTTCGTGGCCGACCCGCTTGGTGTACTTGTATTCTTCGGTGTTGATCGAGTGACCACCCCAGCACACCACCATCTTTGGCTCGACGCCGGGCGTCAGGGTGCGGGCATTGCGCAACAGATGGAAGACGTAATCGGTGATGCCATTCGAGTTGCTCAGGTCCGCTCGCTGATTGCGCAGTTCGCTTTCGGTATAGACGATATCGCGCAGGGCGCTGAACAGCATTTCCCGGGTGCTGGAAATCATGTGGCCATCGACAAAGGCATCGGCCGGCGCATTACGCAGTTCCAGACTCACGCCACGGTCGAGCTGATGGATATGCACCTCGAAATCGGCGTAGGCCTCAAGAATGCTCTTGGCGTTATCGACCCGCGCACCGGTATTGAGAATCGCCAGTGCACACTGACGGAACAACTCATAGGTACTGCCCGAACCGACCTGGCTCAAATTCTGGACTTCACGCTGGGACAGGATCTCCAGACTGCCCCGAGGGCTCACTGAAACGTTGACGACTTGTCTTGGCATTATCACTTCCGCGTTGAAAATGGATGCACCATCTTACGCTACCGGGCACCGGCAAATGCAAACGGGGCCTTTCTGCAACGTTGGCTTTCAGCGCCATGCAGAGTATAAAACCCACTTCGATCGGCAATCAGGAGCTGCGCATTGAGCCTCCCATGCAATGACTTAACCCGCTGCCACTGGTGCTCGGCCGACCCTGTTTATCAGCATTACCACGACCATGAATGGGGTGTGCCGGAATACGATGCGCAGCGCTTGTTCGAGAAGCTGCTGCTGGACGGATTTCAGGCAGGACTGTCGTGGATCACCATCCTCAGGAAGCGTGAGCGCTACCGGCAGGTGTATCGCGGTTTCGATGTGCATTTCATGGCGGCGCAGAGTGATGCCGATCTGCAGGCACTGATGCTGGATGCGGGGATTGTTCGCAACCGCCTGAAGATTGCTGCGACGCGGCAGAACGCCCGCGCCTGGCTGGCATTGGCCGAGCAAACCGATCCTGCGACCTGGCTCTGGCAATTTGTCGGTGGGCGCCCCCGGATCAACCACTTTTCCAGCCATGCCGAGGTGCCTGCCATCACGCCGCAGGCTCAGGCCATGAGCAAATCATTGAAGCAAGCCGGGTTCAGTTTTGTCGGACCGACAATCTGTTATGCATTTATGCAGGCGACCGGCATGGTTATGGACCATACTCTTGATTGTTTCCGCTACGCGGAGCTGGGCGGTGAAGCTTCCACCGCCGAACAACAACAATAACGATGGAGAGCATCCATGCAATTGACCAAGCGTTTGGGTCTGCTGGCCGCTGCTGCGGCGCTGACCGCCAGTGCTGCAGTGTTTGCCGCACCGACTTATATCAACGTCCTCACCGGCGGCACCAGTGGTGTGTATTACCCGATCGGGGTGGCCATCTCGCAGCTGTATAACCAGATCGACGAGGCCAAACCCTCAGTGCAGGCGACCAAGGCCTCGGTGGAGAATCTCAACCTGTTGCAAGCTGGCCGTGGTGAGCTGGCCTTTGCTCTCGGTGACTCGGTGGCCGACGCCTGGAATGGCGTGGAAGATGCCGGTTTCAAGGCACCCCTCAAACGGCTGCGCGCCATTGCTGGTACCTACCGCAATTACATTCAGGTGGTGGCCAGTGCGGAGTCCGGAATCAAGACCCTGGAAGATCTGAAGGGTAAACGCATCTCGGTCGGTGCGCCCAAGTCGGGTACCGAACTCAATGCCCGGGCCATCTTTGCCGCAGCAGGATTGAGCTACGAGGACATGCGCCGCGTCGAGTTTCTGCCCTACGCCGAATCCGTCGAGCTGATCAAGAATCGGCAACTGGATGCAACGTTGCAGTCGTCTGGCCTGGGTATGGCCGCCATTCGTGACCTGGCCAGTACCATGCCGGTGACATTTGTGGCGATTCCGGAAGACGTGGTACAGAAGATCAATAACGCGGCCTATCAGCCCGGGGTGATTCCAGCCGGCACCTACGATGGTCAGGATGAAGATGTGCCCACTGTCGGTATTACCAATATTCTGGTCAGCCATGACAAGGTGCCCGAGGAGATTGCCTACCAGATGACCAAGCTGATCTTCGACAATCTGGATGCGCTGGGTAATGCTCATGCTGCAGCCAAGGCGATCAAGTTGGAGACCGCTGCGGGCAATCTGCCGATTCCGTTGCATCCGGGGGCCGAACGGTTCTACCGGGAAGCTGGCGTTCTGGAATAAGCCTCGGTAATGCGCGGGAGTAGCTCATGAGTGAAGATCGGGGGCTCAGTGCGAGCCCCGCCGACTGGCCCAGGGCCCTGTTTTATGTGGCTCTGCTGTTTTCCTGTTATCAAATCATTACCGCCGCCTTTCACCCGGTGTCCACGCAGGTATTGCGCGCCGGGCACGTCGGCTTTCTGTTGTTGCTGGTGTATCTCAGTTATCCGGTACGTGGCAATGCGCGCCCCTGGCAACCTCTGGCCTGGGTGCTGGGGTTGGCGGGCATGGCGACGTTCGCCTACCAGTGGTATTTCGAGGCGGACCTGATCCAGCGTTCGGGTGATCTGACTACCACTGATATGGCAGTCGGCATCACCTTGATTGTGCTGGTATTCGAGGCGGCGCGGCGGGTGATGGGCTTTGCTCTGCCGCTTATCTGCGGACTGTTTCTCGCCTATGGTCTGTTCGGTAATCATCTGCCAGGCGACTTGGCTCACCGCGGCTATTATCTGGATCAGGTGGTCAATCAGCTGTCTTTCGGCACCGAGGGCCTGTACGGCACGCCGACGTATGTCTCGGCTACCTATATCTTCCTGTTCATCCTGTTCGGTTCGTTTCTCGAGCAGGCCGGGATGATCCGCCTGTTCACCGATTTTGCCATGGGGCTGTTCGGGCACAAGGCCGGTGGGCCAGCCAAGGTGTCGGTGGTCTCCTCCGCGCTGATGGGGACCATTACCGGGTCCGGTGTGGCCAACGTGGTGACCACCGGCCAATTCACCATCCCGTTGATGAAGCGTTTCGGCTATCGCGCGGCGTTTGCCGGCGGTGTCGAGTCGACGTCGAGCATGGGCAGTCAGATCATGCCGCCGGTGATGGGCGCTGTGGCCTTCATCATGGCCGAAACCATCAACATGCCTTACGTCGAGGTGGCCAAGGCAGCTCTGCTGCCGGCGCTGCTGTATTTCGGTTCGGTATTCTGGATGGTGCACCTAGAGGCACGTCGCTCGAAACTCAACGGCCTGCCGAAGGACGAATGTCCCAGCGCCTGGGATGCGGTCAAGCAGCGCTGGTTTCTGCTGATTCCGTTGGTGGTACTGATCTGGCTGCTGTTCTCGGGGCGCACGCCGATGTTCGCCGGGACCATCGGCCTGGCATTGACGGCGATCGTGATTCTCGGTTCGGCGCTGATTCTGCGCGTGTCGTCCACAGCCGTCCGGATCATCTTCTGGGTGGCCCTCGGCGTGCTCTGCGCCGGCTTCTTTCAGCTGGGTATCGGCGTGATCTTCGGTGTCATCGGCCTGATGGTGGCTGCCTGCTGGTTCATAAAGGGCGGGCGCGATACCTTGCTGATCTGTCTGCA
>JASJKW010000288.1:0-6650 GCA_037621305.1 Pseudomonas sp. | reverse complement strand
GGTATTCGCCCTGCAATTTGCAAAAATGGCTGGGGCGGTGGTGATCGCTACCTCTTCCAGTGATGAAAAGCTGGAAAAGCTCCGTGCCCTGGGAGCTGATTTTCTCATCAACTACCGCCAGACACCGGCCTGGGGTGAGCGGGTGCTGCAGCTCACACAGGGGCGCGGTGTGGATCACGTGGTCGAGGTTGGCGGTGCACAGACCTTGGCTCAGTCCCTGGTGGCGGCGCGAGTGGGTGGTCACATATCACTGATCGGTGTCCTCAGCGGGACCAGCAGTGAATTGGCGATACGTAGCGTATTGGCCAAACAGTTGCGGCTGCAGGGTCTGCTCGTCGGTAGCCGCCAGCAGCAGCAAGAGCTGGTGCGCGCTCTTGATTCCGATGCCACTTTTCGTCCGGTGATTGATCAGCATTTTCCACTGGAAGAACTGGTGGAAGCCTTCGTGTATCAGGAGAGCAACCGGCATTTTGGCAAGATATGTATTGATATCTGACAGGTGCCGGGATGGGATGGCGCTGGGAGCGGCGCCATCCCTGACTGCCTACTGGCGCTGTCCTCCTCCGCTCACAGCGAACTGACCAGATGACCGCCATCCACTGCCAGCAATGCTCCGGTCATGAACGCGCCGGCGTCGCTGGCCAGCAACAGGAACGGACCGCTTAGCTCCTCCATCTGGCCGAGGCGACGGACCGGTACATTGTTGCGAATATAAGCCTGGCCCTTTTCACTATCGAAGTAGGCATCATTCATCTCGGTCTTGAAGTAGCCGGGAGCCACAGCGTTGACTCGGATATCATGGCGTGCCAGTTCCAGCGCCAGCGCCTGAGTCAACTGAACCACGCCGGCTTTGGCCGCGCTGTAATGGCTGAGTGCCTGGCCGACGCGCACGCCGAGGATCGACGCAATATTGATGATGCTGCCACCGCGCCCCGCCTTGACCAGGCGCTGGCTGGCGCACTGCGCCACACGCCACACGCCGTCGAGGTTGGTGGCCAGCATGTCGCGCCAGTCGTCCTCACTCATGTCCAGAAAGCGCTGTGCGGTGCCTATGCCAGCATTATTGACCAGCACATCAATACAGCCGAAGTGTGCCTCGGCAGTGTTGAAGGCCGCCTCTACGCTGGCTCTGTCGGTGACGTCGAGGGCGACACTCAGCGCCTGGCCACCGTCCCGCTGGATGTCTTCTGCCAGCGTCGCCAGCCGCTCAAGGCGCCGCGCACCGAGCACCACGCGGGCGCCGGCACGACTGGCAACCTTGGCAAAGTGCGCGCCCAGGCCGCTGGAGGCGCCAGTGACCATCACGGTTTTGCCGGCCAGGGAAAAACGTTGTTCTGTCATGTCTGGTGTGCTCATGTGGAGGCTCCCGGGTTCAAAATACTTCGAACAGGCCAGCGGCACCCATGCCACCGCCCACGCACATGGTTACCACCACGTATTTGACTCCACGACGCTTGCCTTCCAGCAGGGCATGCCCAACCATGCGTGAGCCACTCATGCCATAGGGGTGGCCAATGGAGATAGCGCCGCCATTGACGTTCAGCTTGGCGTTGTCGATGCCCAGCTGGTCGCGGCAATAGAGTACCTGGCAGGCGAAGGCTTCATTGAGCTCCCACAAGCCGATGTCGTCGACCGTCAGGCCATGTTGTTTGAGCAGTTTGGGCACCGCGTACACCGGGCCTATACCCATCTCCTCGGGTGCCAGGCCGGCAACGGCAATACCGCGATACAGGCCCAGTGGCTCCAGGTTGCGCTGTTCGGCCAGACGGGACTCCATCAGTACGCAGGCACTGGCGCCGTCGGACAGTTGGCTGGCGTTGCCAGCGCTGATGCAGCCACCTTCGATCACTGGTTTGAGCAACTGCAGATCCTCCAGCATGGTTTGTGGGCGGTTGCCTTCGTCCTGGCTCAGGCTGACCTGTTGATAGCTGACCTCACCAGACGCCTTGTCGATCACGCTCTTGAGGGTGGTTACCGGGACTATCTCGGATTCAAACAGCCCTGCCTGCTGAGCGGCAGCGGTGCGTTGTTGCGATTGCAGGGCGTAGGCGTCCTGGGCTTCTCGCCCGATACCATAACGTTTGGCCACGTGCTCGGCGGTATGCAGCATCGGCATGTAGGCATGTGTGGCATGGCGCATTACATTCTCGTCGCATTCGGCCATGGCCCATTCCATATGGCGGTTCTGTACCGCGCTGATGTTCTCCTGGCCGGCGCCGATGGTGACCTGCATGCCGTCTACCATGATCTGCTTGGCGGCGGTGGCAATCGCCATCAGGCCTGACGCGCACTGACGGTCCAGGGTCTGGCCGCTGACCGACAGCGGCAGGCCTGCAGCCAGGGCACTCATGCGCCCGAGGTTCCAGCCAGCGGTGCCGCTGGGCATGGCGGTGCCCATCACCAGATCTTCGATCTCGGCGGGTTCGACGCCGGCACGCTGGATCGCGGCATCGATGGCATAGGCGGCCATGCTTGGGGACTTGGTGTGGTTGAAGGCGCCGCGGAAGGCTTTACCAATGGGGGTGCGGGCGGTGGAAAGGATGACGGCTTCTTTCATGGTTCGGTTGTCCTTGTATCGGCATAGGATGGGCGACCGCAAGGGACGCCCGGGAATATTCAGCAGCGTTCAATATGCTGCGCACCGGCGGTGGCCAGACGCTCCAGCAGGGGGGCCGGCTGCAGCCACATCTCGCCGTAGGCGCCGAGCGCCTGGCGATAATGCTGAATGGTGGTCAGTACTCGTTGCAGGCCGATTTGCTCGGCATAGTGCAATGGGCCACCGCGCCAGGCCGGGAAGCCATAGCCGTTGACCCAGACCAGATCAATGTCGCCACTACGCTGGGCGATGCCCTCATCGAGTAGTTGCAGACCTTCGTTGACCAGCATCAACAGGCAGCGGTCGTGGATCTCCTGATCGTCAATACTCCGTCGCTGAATGCCCAGCTCGGCGGCCAGCTGTTCGGCCAGGATAGTGACCTCCGGGTCTTCCAGGCGCTCGCGGCCCTCGTAGCGATAGAAGCCTCTGCCGGTCTTCTGTCCGTAGCGGCCGAGTGCATGCAGCGCGTCGGCCAGCTTGCAGTAGCTGGGGTCATGGGCAATGGCCTCGCGGCGCGACTCACGCACCAGGTAGCCGATGTCGATGCCAGCCAGGTCGTACATGGCGAATACCCCCATGGCCAGACCCAGGTCGGTGAGCACTCGATCCACCTGCGCCGGGCTGGCGCCCTCCAGTACCAGGCGGTGCGCCTCGCGGGCATAGGGTTCGAGCATGCGGTTGCCGATGAAGCCGAAGCACACTCCCGAGACTACCGGGGTCTTGCCGATCTTGCGGGCCAGCTTGAGCGTGGTGGCCAGTACGTCCGGCGCGGTTGCAGCGCCGCGGACGATCTCCAGCAGGCGCATGACGTTGGCCGGGCTGAAAAAATGCAGACCAATCACATTCTGCGGGCGTCGGGTGACGGCGGCGATCCTGTCGACATCCAGGGTTGAGGTGTTGCTTGCGAGGATGGCGTCAGGCTTGCACACCTCATCCAGGGTGCGGAACACCTGTTGCTTGATCTCCAGGTTCTCGAACACCGCCTCGATCACCAGGTCAGCGTCGGCCAGGTCGGCATAATCCAGGCTGCCAAGGAACAGCGTCATGCGCTGCTCCAGCTGTAACTGGCTCAGTTTGCCGCGCTTGACACTGATCTCGTAATTCTTGCGAATTTGCGCAAGGCCCCGATCCAGAGCCTCGCGCTTGAGCTCCAGGAGCGTTACCGGAATACCTGCGTTGACGAAGTTCATGGCGATGCCGCCGCCCATGGTGCCAGCACCTATTATCGCGACCGTCCGGATGGGTCGCAGTGCGGTATCGGCGGGTACACCGGGAAGCTTCACCGCTTCGCGCTCGGCGAAGAACAGATGGCGCAGTGCCGCTGACTGCGGTGAGGCAAGGGCCTGCTGGAACAGCTCCTGCTCCCTGGCCTGGCCGGCGGCGAGCGGCAGTTGACAGGCACTCTGCACTGCAGCCAGAGCCAGCTGGGGGGCAACCTGGCCTTGCCAGCGTCTGGCCTGCTCGGCGGCATAGGTGCTGAAGTAGTCATCGCCGAGGCCAGCCGCTGGTTCGGCGCGGGGCCAGGCGGGTTGTGCCGGGGCCGCGCTGGTCAGTAGTTCGCGGGCGAAGCTGCAGGCGCTGTCGAGCAATTGTTCGGCGCTGTCGGCCAGCCGATCGACCAGCCCTAACTCATGAGCACTGCCTGCCGCCAGCGGTTGCCCGGAGAGGATCAACTGCAAGGCCTGCTCGGCACCAATCAGACGGGGTAGGCGCTGGGTGCCACCAGCGCCTGGAATCAGGCCGAGGAGGATTTCCGGCAGACCCAGGCGCGCCGTGGGTTCAGCCACGCGGTAACCGCAGGCCAAAGCCAGCTCCAGGCCACCGCCCAGAGCCAGCCCAGCGATGGCGGCAACGACCGGCTTATCAATACGTTCCAGTTCATCGAGCAGTGTGGGCAGGGCCGGCTCGGCCAGACTGGCGTCGCTGCCGAACTCGCCAATATCGGCGCCAGCGCTGAAGGGCAGGCCATGACCATACAGCACCAGAGCCTTGACCTCCGGGTTGGCGGCGGCCTGGCGGCAGGCCATGGCCAGCTCCTGGCGCAGGCCGTGGCCGAAGGCATTGACCGGTACGCGATTGAGGCCGATCAAGGCCAGTTCATTGTCTTGGTTGTAGTGGATCAGGTTGTACATCCTGGGAGTCTCATCGTCGGTGGAGCTGAAAGTATGGTGTTCATCAAACGGCAGATCGGTCATGGCGCGTCGATGGGTATCAGCGCGCGAAAGCGGCATCGTCGATGTCCATCAGGTTGGCGCTGCCGCTCTTTATCAGTTGGTGGTGCAGCGTCGCCCTGGGTAGCAGGCGCTGCAGATAGAAGCGCGCGGTTTCCCGCTTGCCCAGGTAGAACTCGGGTTCACTGCTTCCTGCGGCCAACTGTCGTTCGGCCACGCTGGCTGCTTGCAGCCAGTGATAGCCAACCAGGCAGTAACCAGCGAGCATCAGGTAGTCGAAGGCACTGGCGCCAACCAGACGGGTATCGGTGTCGTGCTGCTGGTTCAACCAGCTGCTGACCTCACGCCAGGCGGCAATCTGCTCAGTCAGCAGTTGATTCAACTCAACAGGGGCATGACTGGCCTGACAGAAGCCTTCGATTTCGGTCAGCAACGCATTCAGCTCTGTGCCGTTGTCGGCCAGCACCTTGCGGGTTATCAGATCAAGGCCCTGGATGGTGTTGGTGCCTTCGTAGATGGAGGTGATGCGCACGTCGCGGGCGATTTGTTCCATGCCCCATTCGCGGATAAAGCCGTGACCGCCAAATACCTGAATGCCCAGCTGTGCCGCCTCGTTACCTGACTCGCTGAGGAAACCCTTGGCAATCGGTGTGAGTAGCGCGAGGCGGCGTTCAGCGGCAGCGCGCTCAGCGGCCGAGGCCGCGTGGTGTAACTGGTCGACCAGTCGAGCACAGGCATAGCTGAGCATGCGCCCACCCTCGGCATAGGCCTTCTGCGTCAGCAGCATGCGCCGCACATCTGGATGGGCGATAATCGGATCGGCCGGTTGATCGGACAGCTGGCGGGGCGTAGCGCGCATTTGCAGGCGCTCCCGGGCATAACGCAGGGCGCCCTGAAAGGCGGCTTCAGCATGGCCCTGACCCTGTTGCGCGACGGTAAGACGCGACTCGTTGATGAAGGTGAACATGGCATTCAGGCCGTGCCCCGCCTCGCCAAGCAGGTATCCTTTGGCATTGTCGAAGTTCAGCACGCAGGTGGCGTTGCCGTGGATGCCTTGTTTGTGCTCGATCGAGCCGCAGCTGACGCCATTGGTTGCACCCAGACTGCCATCGGTTTTGACCGTGATTTTGGGTACCAGAAACAGCGAGATGCCCTTGACTCCGGACGCAGCGCCCTCGATGCGTGCCAGTACCAGGTGCAGGATGTTCTCGGTCAGATCATGCTCGCCGGCGGAGATGAACATCTTGCTGGCGCTGATGGCATAGCTGCCATCGGTCTGGGGCAGGGCGCGGGTGCGCAGCAGGCCCAGGTCGGAGCCGCAATGGGCCTCGGTCAGGCACATGGTGCCGCTCCAGCGTCCTGCGATCAGCGGTGGCAGGAAACGCTGCTTGAGCTGTTCGTCCGCATGTTCGCTGAGCGTGCTGATGGCGCCGCCAGTGAGGCTGCCGTACATGCTCCAGGCGTGGTTGGCGCTGCATAGCAATTCATTGATCACGTAGCCCAGTGACAGCGGCAGACCCTGGCCGCCATAGGCCGGGTCCTTGTCCAGCGCCAGCCAGCCGTTGTCGGCGTACTGCCGATAGGCCTCGGCGAAGCCGGGTGGGGTGCTGACCTGGCCATCGAGCCACTGGCATCCGTGCTGGTCGCCCACCGGGTTGAGTGGTGACAGCACTTCCTCGGCGAACCTGGCGCCTTGCTCGACTATCGCATCCAGGGTTTCTCGGTCGAGCGCCTCACAACCTTGCAGCTGTTGGTAATGGCTGGTCAGGTCGAGTAGTTCGTGGACGACGAAGTGTATGTCACGTTGCGGGGTCTGATACAGGGGCATGGGGCAGTCCTTGAGTTGACAGAAGGCTTGCCCGAATTGTTAACCCTGCGACGGC
>JASJKW010000287.1:0-2895 GCA_037621305.1 Pseudomonas sp. | reverse complement strand
GACCTGGATCTGGGCTGCGTCCTTCTACGCCGCGGCGACCTCCGGTTTCACCTACGGTGTGTCTGGTCCGTTGCATTACGGTTTCTGGGGTGCGTTGATGATTCTGTTCATCTACCCCTTTGGTCGCCGCTTCCGCGAGCTGGCGCCCAACGCCGCCACCCTGGGCGAGGTGATCCACGCTCGTCATGGTGCGTCGAGCCAATTGATTCTGGCCTTCTCCAACCTGCTGGGCAGTATCATCAGCCTGATGGTCAACCTGACGGCGGCTGGGGCGTTGGTGTCGGTGTTGTCGCCGCTGTCATTCCAGGCAGGTATCGTGATTGCCGGTGTGGGTGTGCTCAGTTACACCTTCTACTCCGGTTTCCGCGCCTCGGTATTTACCGACTTCGGGCAGCTGGTGGCGATGATGGCAATTGCCGTGGTGATCATCCCGGCGGTGTTGTTCGCCATGGGTGGGCCTTCGGTGATGGTGGCTAACCTGTCCAACCTCACCGGCGAGCAGGCCAGCCTGTTCTCCAAAGAAGCTTTCCTGCATCAGGGCGCGCCGTACTTCGTCGCCGTGCTCGCGTATGCCATTGGTAACCAGACTATTTCCCAGCGCCTGTTTGCGGTGGATGAGTCGCATATCAAGCCGACCTTTATTACCGCGACCATCAGTTACGGGGCGATCGTTATCGGTCTGGGCATGATTGGTCTGATGGCGCTGACCATGGGTGTGCAGCCGCTGGATGGCAACATGAACAACCTGATCCCGCAGATGGTATCCAGTTATCTGCCGCCATTCTTTATCGGTCTGTTCTTCATTCTGGTGATCGGTTCACTGTCTTCCACGGCTGACTCCGACCTGTCGGCGTTGTCCGCGATCATGATGGCGGATGTTTACGGCAAGAACATTGCCAAGAACAAGGCCGATCCCAAAAAGATGCTGATCGTCGGCCGCGCCACCATGATTGTCGCCACGGTAATTGGCATGACGCTCGCCAGTCTCGCGTTCGATATTCTGGTGATGCTGGTCTTTGTGGGTGCGCTCTGGGGCGCCATCGTGTTCCCGGTTATCGCCAGTTGCTTCTGGAACCGGGTTACCAACGCTGCCTTCACCTGGGCAGTGATTGTGGCCTTGCTGGTATTCAGCCTGGTGCGCTTTGAACTGATCTCGATGACCGGTATGACAGCACTACTGATGGAGTCTATGGCGGCTATTGGCGCGGGTGTAGTGGGTGGCCTGATGACCTTTGGCTTCTTTGGCAAGCGTATGGGCGTGATCGCTTTCTTCATTGCCACGGCAGTGATCGCCTGGATTGGTCTGGGTAGCCTGCGTGAATACACAGTGCTGCTGTCCTCCTTGACCGCTTATGGCGTCAGCACCCTGGTGTGTGTTGCCATCAGTCTGTGCAGCAATCAGCGCTTTGATTTTGACACCATCCAGCAGCGTGTCGGCGACTACAACAAGCCGGCAGACGAACTGGATCAAAACCTGACTGCCCATTAATGGGCATATGCAGGCCCATGCTGAATGCGGGCCTGCACTTTGATAAAGGAGAATTATATGCAAACTCTAATCTACGGTCCTTATATCCTGATGTGGCCTGTCATTACTCTGGGTATGCTTGGCATGATTGTGCATGCCGTGCTGCGCGACCTTCGCGAAGCCAGGCACAACAATACCGAGCTGGTCTGATCTCAGCCCGTTTCGGGGGAGCCATCCGGCTCCCCTGCGGGTTGCAGTGCCGCACTGGCATCCTGTCGCATACTTTCCGCCAGATCCTGAGCCAATTGTAATCGCCGTAAAATCCATGGTTCCAGGTCATATACGAAAGGATCACTGAACTCTTCCTGTCCTCCCCAGTTCAACCGGGTGAATACCGGCGTTTCCGCAGCTATCGCTCCGTCTTGCAGTGTTCTTCTGATTTCATCCGCCGCCGCTTGCAGGGTAGGTTGGATATCACCCTGATCCTCATCCCGACGCATCAACAGCATGGTTTTCACTGTGGTCAGCTGAGCCAGTAATTGGTAACCATGGCTGAGCAGACTTTCCAGTGGCTCCAATGCGGGACGCACCGCGCGGGGCTCGGCCAGTGAGCGCCGTGTGGCCTGGACCAGGGCTGACAGGCTGTCATAAGCTTCCTTGCGTGCCAGCCGCCATTCCAGCTCAGGTTCGTCGTCCACTGCCGTGAACTGGCGCAGGTTCAGGGCAATCTGTGCGTGCCGAGCCTGCGCTTGCAAGGTGCGGTTGACCAGCGAAGGGATCTGGCTGCGCTCCCAGGAAGGCAATACATAACTGAAAGCCCAGGCGATGCCGACACCGATAAGGGTATCGGCGATGCGTTCCAGCACATTGAACATGGGCGCATCCACGGCGCTGATGAGGTGCGCCTGAACCAGGCTCAATACGGTGGCAGCTACGGCGGTGATGATGTAGCGCTTGATGGCGAAGGAGTGCGACACCGCCTGGGCGAGCGGCACTATGACTAGCAGCACCAGGGGTGGGGCCTGGGTGGACAAGATGGCCCCGGCCAACAAACAGCCCAGAATGGTCCCGGCAACGCGGCTGTTACGTCGCTCCAGGGTGTGTGACAGGCTCCCGCGCAACACCACTACTATGGTCACCAGAATCCAGTAGCCGTGGGTGCTCCAGGGCATTGCCAGCGACAGAAAGTAACCGACACCGACGGCCAGGGCAGCGCGTATCGCATGGCGTAGCGGGGGAGCATCCCAGCGCCACAATACCATCACCGGGCGCAGCGACCAGCTGGTGGGGCTGACAAACAGCTTCCACGCTGTACGCACGGCAGTCAGGTCAGGCTCAACCTTGCCTCTGGCCAGTCGGTTGACCCGCAGAATCTCGTCATTGATATTGCCTACCCGGTTGGTCAGCCCGCGCAACAGGATGACCAG
>JASJKW010000286.1:0-13779 GCA_037621305.1 Pseudomonas sp. | reverse complement strand
TCTCATACAGAATGGTGCCCAGCTGTTTCGGCGAGCCCAGGTTGAATTCTTCACCGGCCAACTCGAAGGCCTGCCGCTGCAGGGCGGTCATCTTGTCACCCAGTTCATGGCTCTGGATACCGAGCAATTTGGCGTCCACCAGTGCGCCGCTGCGCTCGATACGTGCCAACACAGGGACCAGAGGCATCTCGATCTGCTCCAACACCTTCGCCAGCGAGCTGATGCTCTGCAGCTTCTGCCATAACGTCTGATGCAGGCGCAGGGTGATGTCGGCATCTTCGGCAGCGTAGGGGCCTGCCTGTTCCAGGGCGATCTGGTCAAAGGTGAGCTGTTTTGCCCCCTTGCCGGCAATGTCTTCGAAGCGCACTGTGCCGGTGCCCAGGTATTTGAGTGCCAGGCTGTCCATATCGTGACGTGTCGCCGTCGAGTCCAGTACATAGGATTCGAGCATGGTATCGAATGCCACGCCCTGTACCTCGATACCGTAATGTGCCAGCACGTTCATGTCGTACTTGGCGTGCTGCGCCACTTTAGGCCGCTCCGGATCTTCCAGCAGCGGTTTGAGCGCGGCCAGTACCTGATCGCGGTCGAGTTGATCGGGCACACCCATGTAGCTGTGAGTCAGCGGCACATACGCCGCTTCATGGGGGCTGACAGCGAAGGACAGGCCGACCAGCTCTGCCTGCTGGGCATGGACGCTGGTGGTTTCGGTATCGAAGGCGAACAGGGAGGCGTTCTGCAGCTTATTGAGCCACAGATCGAAGTGCGCCTGCTCGAGGATGGTCTCGTATTTAGCGTCCACAGCCTCGGTCTGGTTCGGTGTCTCCACGGCCTGCCCGGCGGCTTTTGCCTCACGCAGCAGATCGTCGAGCCAGTTCTTGAATTCCAGCGTGCGGTACAGCTCGATCAGGGCGTCGCGGTTGGGCTCGGTCGGGTGCAACGCATCGACCTTCACATCCAGCTCGACATCCACCTTGATGGTTGCCAGTTGGTGGGACAGATAGGCCATGTCCTTGTGTTCCAGCAGTTTCTCCGGCAGCTTCTTGGCACCGCGGATCGGCAGCTCGGGAATCTTCTCCAGATTGGCGTAGATCACATCCATGCCACCGCCGAGTCCGTTGAGCAGGCCTTGCGCGGTCTTTTCACCCACCCCCGGCACACCTGGAATATTGTCGGATTTGTCGCCCATCAGCGCGAGGAAATCGATAATCAGCTCAGGCCCGACACCGAATTTTTCCCTTACCCCTTCGGTATCCATGACCGTGTTGGTCATGGTGTTGACCAGAGTGATGTGTTCGTCGACCAGCTGCGCCATGTCCTTGTCACCGGTGGAAATCACTACCGGACAGCCCGCGGCGGCGCTTTGCCGGGCCAGCGTGCCGATCACGTCATCCGCCTCAACGCCATCGACGCACAAGAGCGGCAGGCCCAGCGCCTTGACGCTGGCGTGCAGTGGCTCGATCTGCGAGCGCAGATCATCAGGCATCGGTGGGCGGTGCGATTTGTAATCCTCGAACAGCGCATCGCGGAAGGTCGGGCCCTTGGCATCGAAGACCACGGCGATGGGGCTATCCGGGTACTGCTTGAGCAAGCTCTTGAGCATATTGAGCACACCCTTGACGGCGCCGGTCGGCAAGCCGGTGGAGGTGGTCAGCGGCGGCAGTGCGTGGAACGCACGGTACAGATAAGAGGAGCCGTCAACGAGAATCAGCGGGGCAATGGAGTCAGTCATGCGTCAGGTCAGCGTTCCAGAGAGAAAAGAGGCTAGAATGAGGTTGTCGTCATTCCATATAAAGGACAAGGTTAACATGACACGCATAATTGGCCGCGGGTTGGCTGCACTGGTACTGATCGCAAGTTTCTCTGTCATGGCTCAGGAGCCACCGTTGACCGGCGAGCCGGACGTTACCATTCGTCAGGAAGGCGACAAGACCATCGAAGAATATCGCCTGAATGGTTTTCTCTACGCGATCAAGGTCACCCCGAAGAATGGCAAGCCCTATTTCCTGGTAGCGGTGGATGATGACGGCAATTTCACCCGCGCCGACAATCCCAACGGCTTGCGTATTCCCTCGTGGAAGATCTTCGAATGGTAAGGCGCTGACATGTCGGTATTCACCCCGGTTGAACGTGAGCAGCTGGCGGGTTTTCTCAGTGGCTTCGATCTTGGTAGATTGATCGATCACAGCGGCATCGCCGGCGGCACGGAGAACAGCAATTTCTTCGTCGCCACCGAGCGGGGCGAATATGTACTGACCCTGATCGAGCGCGGCCCCTCTGCCGAGCTGCCGTTTCTTGTCGAGCTGCTCGATTGTCTGCATGAAGCCGAGCTGCCGGTACCCTATGCCATTCGCGATCGCCAGGACCGGGCATTGCATGAGCTCAACCAGCGCCCGGCACTGCTGCAACCGCGGTTGCCTGGCCGGCATGTTGATGTGCCCGATGCCAGCCACTGTCATGCTGTCGGCAAGACGCTGGCGCAGCTGCACAACGCCACGGCCGATAGCGGCCTGCAGCGGCGCAGCGACCGGGGGCTTGAGTGGATGGTGGTCGAGACCCGAGCACTGTCGGAGCGCAGTGCGTCGTCGGTCCGACAGTTGTTGCAGCCGATGTCTGCCATATTGGAACGCCTGCAGAGAGAGCGACCGGGATTGCCTGAAGCGGTGCTGCATGGCGACCTGTTCCGGGACAATGTGTTATTCGACGGTCATCACCTGACCGGCGTCATCGATTTCTACAATGCGTTCAGCGGCTGGGCTTTGTACGACGTCGCCATCTGCGTGAACGACTGGTGTCTGGCTGAAACGGGTGGGCTGGACGTCCGGCGAGCCGAGTCCCTGTTGGCGGGCTACGGCAGTCTGCGTCGCTTTACTCCGCTGGAAGCCGAACACTGGCCCGATATGCTGCGTCTGGCCGCGCTGCGCTTCTGGTTGTCACGGGAGTTGGCGGTGGATCAGCACGCCGAGCAGAGCGGTGTGTTGATCAAGGACCCGATGCATTTCCAGCGATTGCTGGAGTGGCATCGGGAGGTCAGCGTGGGATTGCCGCTGGCGCTGTAGTCGAACAACTACTAGCAGGCACTCACCGTGTAGGAGGCCCGCCCCGGGGCGACGCTGGCCGCGAGGCCAGCCAATACCAGCGGGCACAGAGCCAGCCGGCAAACCCCGGGCGCGCTCCGCACGCCGTCGCGCGACTGCAGGGATGCAGGAGTTAGGGCGACGCCGGATGCCAAAGCCGAGCGAGTCGCCCCTCCTACAAAAGCCTGCTCTCAAATCAGCGGATCAGTACCGCTCCAGCCAGTGCGCATAAGGGGCCGGCAGAGTCCAGGAGGCTTTGTCGATCTTCAGTTCCCGTGCGGCGTAATAGGCCCAGTGCGGGTTGGCCAGATGCGCCTTGCCGACCATGACCAGATCCAGCTGACCATCCTGCACCGCCTTTTCCGCGATATGCGGCTCGCCGAAGCCCCAGGCAGATGACACCGGGATGCCCACTTCACGGCGTACGCGCTCGGCAATCGGACCCATGAAGGCCGGTGCCCAGGGAATCTGCGCTTCGGGTGTATTGAAGCCGATACTGACCCCGATCATGTCCAGTCCGGCCTCTTTCAGACGACGGGTCAGGTCGATGGATTCGTTCAGGGTCTGCTCATCCTTGCCATCGAACTCCAGTACACCGAAGCGCATGGTCAGCGGCAGATGTGCCGGCCACACTTCACGAACGGCAGCAAAGGTTTCACGCAGGAATCGGCTGCGGTTTTCGTAGTTGCCGCCGTAGGCATCGGTACGTTGGTTGGAGTGCTCGGAGAAGAAGCTCTGCGCCAGATAGCCGTGAGCAAAATGCAGTTCCAGCCACTCGAAACCGACCTCGTGGGCTCGTTTGGCAGCGGCAACGAAGTCATCGCGTACCCGGGCAATATCGTCCAGCGTCATTTCACGCGGTTGCTTGGGCAGGTTCTTGCCGAAGGCCAGAGCCGAGGGGGCGATGGTCTGCCAGCCGCGGGGAGCATCGTTGGCAATATGGTCGTCACCTTCCCAGGGATTATGAGCACTGGCCTTGCGACCGGCGTGGGCGATCTGGATGCCGGGTACCGAACCGTGTTTCTTGATGGCCTGCACTGTAGGAATGAAGGCTTGCGCGAGCTCATCATTCCAGATACCTGCGCAATCCGGCGTGATGCGACCTTCCGGTGCCACCGCGGTGGCCTCGACGATAACCAGACCGGCACCGCCACGCGCCATACCGGCGTAGTTCTGCAGGTGCCAGTCATTCACCAGACCATCAACGGCGCTGTACTGACACATGGGCGGTACGGCAATTCGGTTGCGCAGGGTGACGTCCTTGAGTGTAAAAGGTTGGAAGAGCGCGGACATGAGTTTTCCTGTGGGGGTGGTTGAAACGATTGTTCGATAATAATCGAACAATAGATCAAAAACAAATCATTATGTAGACTCGAAGGCATGAGACCTTTCAAACACCCGGCCCCCGGCGACTTTGTACTGGAGCGTGTACTGCATGCTCTCAGTGATCCCGTGCGTCTGGAGATAGTGCAATGTCTGGCGCAGGTGGCCGAGGCCAGTTGTGGCGAGCTGGATGGCGGGCGCCCCAAATCGAGCATGTCGCACCATTTTCGTGTGTTGCGTGACTCGGGGTTGGTGTGTACCTACGGCGTAGGCACCACCCATATCAATTCGCTGCGGCGCCAGGAGATGGACAGCCGCTTTCCCAGTTTGCTGGAAGCGGTGTTGGGAAATATGGCGATACAAGCCGTCAGTAACGAGGGGTAAGGCCGAGGGTTAGAGGGAGGTTGGATTTTCTCCGCTGGCATGGCGTGCTTTTCGGGTTGTCGAGCGCCTGCTCGACGACAGACTTTATGTTGCTTAGAGGCCGCCAGGCGTAGCGCAGGTGCGCTACACCCCGAAAAGCTTGCAGTAATAGACGAGGTACAAATTACCGCCGAAAATCAGCTCGCAGTAATAGGGGCTGTGTGCCGACGATCTACTCTGCCATCACCCTCGGCATCCACTGGGCCAGCTGATCGGGTTTCAGTGGTGGGCGTATAAAGCCCACATAACGGCCTTCGGGGTCCACTATCACCACCTGGCCACTGTGATCGACCAGATAGTCCGGTTCGCTGCTATCCGGCTCGATATAGGCTATGGACAGTGCCTGTGCCAAGCGGGCCAGTTGCTCTGGCTCGCCGGTGGCGCCGTGAAATCCCGCATTGAAGAAGTCCAGATACTGGCTCATCTGTTCCGGCGTATCACGCTCCGGATCAACGCTTATCATGGTGACGCGCAGGTTCTCGGCTTGCTCCGGCGGTAGGCTGGTGACCAGCTGACGCAGTTCGGCCATGGTCGTTGGGCAGATGTCGGGACAGAAGGTGTAGCCGAAGAACAGCAGATCCCACTGACCCTGCAGATCATCCTGGGTCCAGTCGCCGCCAGCCGCTGACAGCAATGTCACCTCAGGTATCAGACGCGGGGCATCAAACAGAAAGACCCCGTTCTGCGATAGCACATCACGATCCAGCGGTGCTGGTCGCACTACCTTGTTGACGACAGCGCCAATGACCAGAGCGATGACCGCTACGGTAATCAGAACGGTTTTCTGCACTCCATTCAGAGCCATCCGGCTACTCCTGCATAGTGATCCACCAGCAGGGCGACGAACAGCCACAGCAGGTACCACAATGAAAATTTGAACGTCTTGATCGCCGCATGTTTGCGGCTGTCGCGGTACAGCGCCAATGACCAGTCGATAAAGCGCAGACCGAGACCCAGTGCCACCACCAGATACAGGGTGCCGCTCATGTGAATGACGTAGGGCAGCAGACTGACGGCCAGTAAAATGAAGCTATACAGCAGAATATGCAACTTGGTGTACTGCTCACCGTGAGTAACCGGCAGCATGGGAATATCCACCTTGGCATATTCGGCCTTGCGGTGAATGGCCAGCGCCCAGAAGTGCGGCGGCGTCCAGGCGAAAATGATCAATACCAGCAACAGCGCTTCGGCATCTACCTGACCGGTAACGGCGGTCCAGCCGAGCAGGGGCGGCGCGGCGCCGGCCAGGCCACCGATGACGATATTCTGTGGTGTCGCGCGCTTCAGGTAGGAGGTGTAGATCACGGCATAGCCAAGCAGCGAGCCGAGGGTCAGCCAGGCGGTAAGCGCATTGATCCAGAGCAGCAGAACGGCCATGCCGGTCACACCCAGTGCCAGCGCGAAGAGCAATGCATGGACCGGGTTGACGCGCCCTTGCGCCAGCGGGCGGCGTTGGGTGCGGGCCATATGCAGGTCGATGCGTCGGTCCACCACATGGTTGATTGCCGCGGCCGAACCGGCGCACAGGGCAATACCGAGATTACCCAGCAGCAACACGGACCAGGATACCGCGCCTGGGGTGGACAGCAGCATGCCGATAGCCGAGGTGATGATCATCAAGGCAACCACCTTCGGCTTGGTCAGTTCGAGGTAGTCGCGCCAGCCGGCAACGGCCCGTGCGGTTCTGCTCATGGTCGTCATGCTGTTCCCCCGCGCCTTGGGCGCTTGTTGTTATAGGTTTACCCCAGTATGTGTCAGAACACGCCCGCCGACCAGTGGCTGGCAAGGCGATTGATTACCTTACCCCATCAGGCGGGCGTCCACTGCCCCACACCCCCTGAACGCGTGCGCCTGTTCAGGGAGATGACCACCGGGCGCAGCTGATAGTTCACCAGCACCAGGCTCAACAACAACACCGCACCCACCGCGTTATGCGCGACTGCCACTGCCAACGGCAGATGCGCCAGCACATTGGTGATGCCCAGACCAACCTGCGTCAGCAGCACCAGTGTCAACCAGACTGCAGTCGCTGTCAGGCCAGCGCGGTACAGCCGCCAGGCCAACAGCAAGGTAACCAGGACGGTGATCATCGCTCCCACCCGGTGGGTGAAATGGATCGCCGTGCGGCCTTCGCCGTAGAGCATGCCGCCCAGATAATTGGGTCCGATTTCCTGGAAAATGTTGAAGCCGGCAGCAAAGTCCATCTCCGGCCACCATTCGCCGTGGCAGGTTGGCAAGTCGACGCAGGCCACCGCCGCATAGTTGCTGCTGGTCCAGCCGCCGAGGATGATCTGCAGGATCACCACCACCAGACCGACTCGGGCCAGCGGCCGCAGTGCGTTCAGGCCGATATCGGCAGGGAAACGTCCGGACAGGCGCAGGCTGAGCAGAAACAGCAGACTGAGGGTGGCGAAGCCACCGAGCAGATGGGCAGTAACGATTTGCGGCCAGAGTTTCAGGGTGACTGTCCACATGCCGAACAACGCCTGACAGATCACCAGCGCCAGCAGGCCCAGCGGCAGTTTCAATGGGTAGCTGTCACGTCCGCGCTGCTTGAGGGCAAACAGGGCCAGCCCGAGAATGGTCAGTCCGAGCAGGCCGGCGGCGTAGCGATGGATCATCTCGGCCCAGGCCTTGAACGCTTCCACCGGATCGTCCGGAAAACGCAACTGCGCCAGCTCCACGGCGGCATCGCTGCGCGGAACACTGAGGAAACCATAACAGCCAGGCCAGTCGGGACAACCCAGTCCGGCGTGTACCAGCCGGGTGTAGGCTCCCAGAATAACCACTACGAAGCCCAGCAGCAGGGCACCGACAGCAAAAATGAAACCGGCTTTGCGCATGCTCATCAACCTACCTTGGAAACTTTCAGAAGGTGCCGCAGATCATCCAGCAGGTTCTTGCCGGGATTGGCCGGATCGCGGTGCAGCACCACCCGGCCCAGGGGATCGATGACCCAGAGTTGTGGCCCCTGCTGCCAGATATCCGGATGCGCGCTGAGGCTGTTCTGATAGACGGCTGGCGCGAGTGGCAGTTGCTGCAGCTGAGGATAATCATTGCTCAACCGACGCATGAGCTCATCGGAAGCCGGTTCGCCTATGGCCAGGACATGCTCCACACGATCAGCTTCGCGGCCGGTGGCGACGTCGATCTGGCGAGCTTCATGCACCAATGCCAGGCAGGCATCCGTGCATTCTCCCGGCGCTGTGACCAGCAGGCGCCAGGGAGCGCCGTAGCCGACCGGTTCCAGTGCCAGTTGCCAGTCCTGTACGGTCAATTCCGGTTCGACCAGAGACGAGTTGTTGGTCTGGGTCTGCGGGATGCCGATCTGCCAGGTTGCCATCAGCCAGGCGACGAAGATCGGGCCGATCACCACCGCGGCGATGGCCAGCAGCTTGAGCTGGCCGCGCGGCTTGACGGCCTTCGGTGTGTTGTCAGTGGTGCTGCTCATGGTTGTTCCCCCGGGGTTCGGGCCGTAAACCGGCCCAGATAAACAGTATCAACAAAGCGGTCGCCAGAGCGAACCACTGTACGGCGTAACCGGTGTGTTTACTTGCGGTCATCGGTAATCCCGGCCAGTCCAGCCGAAAGGCGCCGTGACTGCCCGGCTGAAGGCGGACCATCCACGGCTGCAGCGGCACATCGGCCTGTTCGGCAAAGGCGGGGAGGTCGATGCTGCCGACCAGCTTTGGCCAGCCGGCGGTCGTGGCGCTATGCAGAGTGAAGCCCCGATCCTGTTCGGGGAGAACCTCAACCTGCAGTTGGATGTTGCCCTGCGGGGTAGGTACCGGCGGCAGTTGGCGGCGATCCGGCCAGGCCAGCCAGCCGCGGTTGACCAGCAGCTGCAGACCGCTGGCGCTGTCGTGAAAGACCTGCAATACCTCGACGCCGGGTCTGCCATTGCGGGTGCGGTTGTCCAGCAACCACAGATGCTGCGCATCCCATTGTCCGGTCAATACCAGAGGGTGCCAGGCGAGGTTGAGGGTGGGATCGATGTCGCTGAGAGGGGTAGCCTGCGTGCTGCGCTGCTGATCTATCTGCGCCTGCAATTCGCGCTTCTGGTCGGCGCGCTCCAGCTGCCAGAAGCCGAGGCTGACCAGTATCGGCAATAGCGCCAGGGTGAATACCCAGAGTGGCCAGCCGGGTGCGAAGCGGCTGCTGAGCGGTATCGCGTCAGACGGGCTTCTGGTCATTCGCCGGCTTCCTTATGCGGTCTATACTGCAGGACATTCTGTTGAACATGGACCGTCATTATGTGGTTGAAAATCATTATTCTGGTATTGCTGGCAGCCATTATCGTCAGCTTGTTCAGTGGCGCATTGTTCCTGCGCAACGCCGACTCCGGCAGCAGCCTGATCAATGCTCTGACCCTGCGTATCAGCCTGACCGTGGTGTTGATACTGCTGATCGCCTGGGGGCTTTGGTCCGGGCAACTGCATTGGGGCGCTCCGTGGCTGCACTGACCACGGAGCAGGCTGTTCAGAGCACGTAGACAAACATGAACAGCGCCACCCAGACCACATCGACGAAGTGCCAATACCAGCTGGCAGCCTCAAAGCCGAAGTGATTATCCGGGGTGAAGTGGCCCTTGTGCACGCGGATCAGCATCACCGTGAGGATGATCGCGCCCATGGTCACGTGAAAGCCGTGAAACCCGGTCAGCATGAAGAAGGTCGAACCGTAGATCCCTGAGCTCAGCGTCAGTCCCAGATCCTGATAGGCGTGGACATATTCGGCCATCTGGAAACCCAGAAAGACGACGCCGAGTACCACCGTCAATAGCAGCCAGTTCTTCAGTGCCTTGCGCTTGTCGGCGCGCAGGGCGTGGTGGGCCAGGGTCAGGGTGACACTGGAAGTGACCAGCAGCAGGGTGTTGATCAGCGGCAGCTGCCAGGGACTGATGGTTTCAGTGGGCCCGGGAAAGGAGCCGGGATCGGGGTTGTTGACCAGCGGCCAGGAAAAATTGAATTCCGGCCACAACATGCTGCTCGAGCCTTTTTCGCCGATGCCATCCAGCCAGGGACCAGCCAGGACGCGGACATAGAACAGCGCCCCGAAGAAGGCGGCGAAGAACATCACCTCGGAAAAGATGAACCAGGTCATCCCCATGCGGAACGAGCGATCCATCTGCCGACTGTACAGGCCCTGGCGGCTTTCCTTGATCACGTTGCCGAACCAGCCAAAGAACATCCAGACCAGGATCAGCAGGCCGGCATAGAGGATGTACTTGCCGGGGGAGCTGCCTGAGCCGCTGCTCAGACCGTTCATCAGCGTGCCGGCGCCGAATACGGAGACCAGCAGGCCGATGGAGCCGACTATCGGCCATTTGCTCTGGTCAGGAACGTAATAGACTTCATGTTCTTCGTGACTTGCCATCTGTTGTTCTCCTTATCGGCAGCCGGAACTCAGTGTATTGCGGCCAGATCGAGACTGGCCGCCATGCGTTCGGTCACATCAAACAGGGTATAGGCCAGCGTGAGCCGTCGCACATCCTTCGGCAGTGCTGGGTCAATAACGAAACGCACCGGCATTTCGATGCTTTCTCCCGGCTGCAGCACCTGCTGGGTAAAGCAGAAACACTCGGTCTTGTGCAGGAACGCCGCCGCCCGGGAGGGGGCAACGCTGGGAATGGCCTGGGCCACCATCACTTTGTCGGTGGGGTTATGGGCGAGGAAGTTGACGGTGCGGGCCTCGCCCGGATGCAGCACGACTTCGTCGTTTTGCGGGCCGAACGACCAGCTCATGCCCTCGGCATTGCTGGACACGAATTGCACCCGCACCTCGCGTTGCGTATCCACCTGCTCCTGGCCTTGCCAGGCTGAACCGGCGGTTTTGCCATTGATGCCGAAGGCCTGGCACATCACATCGTAGATCGGCACCAGCAGAAAGCCGAAAGCGAACATACCGACGACCAACAGCAGCAACCGTTTGATCAGACTTCTGGTGCTCAGGCCTTCCTCGCTCATGACAACCCCCTTATTTCACTTCCGGTGGTGTGGTGAAGGTGTGATAGGGCGCGGGTGACGGTACCGTCCACTCCAGTCCCTCGGCACCATCCCATGGCTTGGCCGGGGCGATCTTGCCGCCGCGTACGCACTTGATGACGATGTACAGGAACAATAGCTGAGTTGCGCCGAACATGAAGGCACCGACCGAGGACACCATGTTGAAGTTGGCAAACATCATGTTGTAGTCGGGAATGCGTCGCGGCATGCCGGCCAGACCGACGAAATGCATCGGGAAGAACGCCAGGTTCATGCCGACGAAGGACATCCAGAAATGCGTCTTGCCCAGCACCTCGTCATACATATGGCCGGTCCACTTGGGCAGCCAATAGTAGGCCGAGGCGAAGATGCCGAAGATCGCACCGGGTACCAGTACATAGTGGAAGTGCGCCACCACGAAGTAGGTGTCGTGATACTGGAAATCCGCCGGGGCGATGGCCAGCATCAGCCCCGAGAAGCCGCCGATGGTGAACAGGATGACGAAGGCGATGGCGAACAGCATCGGTGTCTCGAAGGTCAGCGAGCCGCGGAACATGGTGGTCGCCCAGTTGAATACCTTCACCCCGGTGGGCACCGCGATCAGCATGGTCGCGTACATGAAGAACAACTCGCCGGTCAGCGGAATGCCGACGGTGAACATGTGGTGCGCCCAGACCGAGAAGGACAGGAAGGCAATCGCGCCGGTGGCGTAGACCATGGAGGTATAGCCGAACAGCGGCTTGCGGCTGAACGCCGGGATGATCATGCTCACCGCGCCGAAGGCCGGCAGGATCATGATGTACACCTCGGGGTGACCGAAGAACCAGAACACATGCTGGAACAGCACCGGGTCACCGCCGCCGGCGGCATTGAAGAAGCTGGTGCCGAAGTGGATATCCATCAGCATCATGGTCACCACGCCTGCCAGCACCGGCATCACCGCGATCAGCAGAAAGGCGGTGATCAGCCAGGTCCAGACAAACAGCGGCATCTTCATCAGGGTCATGCCGGGCGCGCGCAGGTTGAGGATGGTGGCGATGATATTGATCGCCCCCATGATCGAACTGATACCCGCCAGGTGAATGGCAAAGATGAAGAAGGTGGTGCTGTCCGGCCCGTAGGTAGTGGATAGCGGGGCGTAGAAGGTCCAGCCGAAGTTGGGTGCGCCGCCCTCCATGAACAGCGTCGACACCAGCAACCCGAAGGCCGCCGGCAGCAGCCAGAAGCTGAAGTTGTTCATGCGCGGCAGGGCCATGTCCGGCGCGCCGATCATCAGCGGCACCATCCAGTTGGCCAGGCCGACGAAGGCTGGCATCACCGCACCGAACACCATGATCAGGCCGTGCATGGTGGTCATCTGGTTGAAGAATTCCGGCTGCACCAACTGCAGGCCGGGCTGGAACAGTTCGGCACGGATGACCATGGCCAGGGTCCCACCGAGCAGGAACATGGCGAAGCTGAACCACAGGTACATCGAGCCGATGTCCTTGTGGTTGGTGGTCAGTATCCAGCGCATCGGACCCTTGGCCGGACCGTGGGCATGGTCGGCGTGATGATTGTCGATCACTGCACTCATGACAGGTCTCCTATTGGCCATTCTTGAAGTTGAGGATGTCGATGGGCGCGACCATTTCGCCGGTGTCGTTGCCCCAGGCGTTGCGCTCATAGGTGATGACCGCGGCGATATCTACCTCAGACAGCTGCTTGCCGAAGGCGGCCATGGCCGTCCCCGGCACGCCGTTGACAACCACATCGATATGCGCGGCAACGTCGTTGAGCACCATGTCGCTGCCCTTGAGCGCCGGGAACATTGGTGGCAGACCTTCGCCATTGGCCTGGTGACAGGCGACGCAGGTGCTGGTGTAGATGCGCTCGCCGCGTTCCATCAGCTCTTCCAGCGTCCATTCCTTGCTGGTCAGCTCGGCTTCGGCGGCCGCAGCGGCCTTCTTCTCGGCCAGCCAGGCGGCATAGTCTTCCGGTGTGCGGGCGTCTACCACGATGGGCATGAAGGCGTGATCGCGACCGCACAGCTCGGTGCACTGGCCACGATAGATGCCGGGCTCGTCGATGCGGGTCCAGGATTCGTTGATGAAGCCGGGGATAGCGTCCTTCTTCACCGCCAGCGCCGGTACCCACCAGGAGTGAATGACGTCGTTGGCGGTGATCAACAGGCGAATCTTCTGCCCGGTGGGCACCACCATCGGCTCATCGACTTCCAGCAGGTAATGCTCGCCCTTGGTGGCCTGGTTGCTGATCTGGTCACGCGGGGTCGCCAGATTACTCATGAAGGTGACGTCTTCGCCCAGATAGCTGTACTGCCATCGCCACTGGTAACCGGTGACCATGATGTCCAGGTCAGAATCTTCAGTGTCGTAGATTTCGATCAGGGTCTTGGTTGCCGGGATGGCCATGCCGACCAGGATCAGCAACGGAATGACCGTCCAGAGAATCTCGACGGTGAGGTTTTCATGAAATTTGGCGGGTACCGCGCCTCGAGAGCGGCGGTGCATGAACATCGACCAGAACATGACACCAAAAACGATGGCGCCGATGACCACGGAAATCCAGAAGATGGTCATGTGCAGATCGAATACCGAACGGCTGACTTCCGTTGCCCCCGGACTCATGTTGACTGTCCAGCTGGCATTGGCATTGGCGCTGAGTGCAATCAGAAACAGGCCACCCAGCCAGGTGCGTGCTTGTCGCAACATCCCGGTTTTCCCCTTGTTTATTGTTTTTATCACTCCTGGCGACGCCTGAAGGTGTAACCAGATAAAACCGAGTATAGACCTGAAGGCGATCAAAGCAATGCTCTTGAGTCTGAATATTCATTGAATTGTCAAGAGGACGCATGGCCAATTTCAGGGCCCAGAAGCTTGAGCGCGACACTTCTGGCAACAAGATCAGCTACGAAACAACATGTTTTCAGACTCGCTGACGAGTCGCTTTGACGATATGAAGGCGCTCTGCTA
>JASJKW010000285.1:0-5422 GCA_037621305.1 Pseudomonas sp. | reverse complement strand
CGAGGATCCCCGGTACGCCATTTTGCACAGCGCCGCTCATGGCGCTGGAGCGTGGCAGAACATTAACCTCGCGAGAGGTCCCGTCGGGTTGAATGAAAGTCACCATTGGCATAATTACAGCTCCTGATATATAGAGCGGTGAGCCCTTTCGCCCAACCGCTACTTTTCTTCTGATTATTCGGGCAACCTGCCCATGAAACCGATTGGTCGCTCATGAAATAGCGCCGAGCCACTGGAGCCGGCCACAGATACACCCGAGTCCACCACCAGAGCATGAGCGGTAATATGCAGGGCCTCGTCGCTGGCCAGATACACCAGACTCTGGGCAATCTCACTCGGCATGGCGGCACTGCCCAGAGGCGATGACTGGCTGGCGTTATCGATGGTCGCCTCGCGGGTACCGTAAACCTGATCCACGAGGGGTGTCACCACCAGCCCCGGAGCGATTGCATTGACTCGCACGCCATACTGCGACAACTCCGAAGCAGCAGTGCGACTCAGCGCGATGACGCCGTGCTTGGCGACGCTATAGACATGCGGCCCCATACCAGCGCAGACACCGGCAAGGCTCGACAGTGACAGAATCACGCCACTGCGCTGTTCACGCATCTGCCGGCCGGCATGCTTGATGCCGTAGAATACGCTGTCCAGCAGCACCGCCATGGTGCGATCCCAGTCCGCCTTGCTGGTGTCCAGCAAAGAGCCAACCACGCCGATCAGCCCGGCATTATTGATCATGCAATCCAACCGGCCATGGCGCTCCACGGCAAACTGCACCGCCGCTTCAACCTGCTCCTCATCGGTCACATCCGCCGTGATGAAACTGCCATTCAACTCAGCGGCCAACGTTTCTCCGGCTGTCGCGTTTATATCCGACAATACCAGCACGGCGCCTTCGGCGGCGAACGCCCGTGCGGCGGCCGCGCCAATACCACTGGCAGCGCCAGTGATCAGCACCACCTTGTCTTTCAGACCCGTTGTCAGGCCGTCCAACGAATCAGTTTGCTGCATGGGAGGCTCCTACAAAACGCATTGATTGCCCCTTGAGGACGCTCGCGCCAGAGGCGGCGCCCGCACCCGTGACACCGGAATCCACCACCAGCGTATGACCGGTAATGTGCGCCGCTGCGTCACTGGCCAGAAACAGCAGGCCGGCAGCAATTTCTTCCGGCAACAGCGCCGTGCCCAAAGGGGAAACCTCGGCTGCCGCCTCCAAAGCCTGCTCGCGGCCGCCGCGCAATTCCTCGATCAACGCGGTCACCGTGGTACCCGGTGCTATGGCGTTGACCCGAATACCGTGACGGGACAATTCTGACGCCGCCGAACGGGTCAACCCCACCACCGCATGCTTGGCCGCGGTATAGGCATGAGGCCCCAAACCGCCCATGACCCCGGCAATGCTGGAAACCGACAAAATGACCCCGGATTCCTGCTCGCGCATGACCCGACCGGCATGCTTGATGCCATAGAATACGCTGTCCAGCAGCACCGACTGGGTCGCCCGCCAGTAGTTGGCAGGGGTTTCCAGAATACTGCCGACCGCACCCACCATGCCGGCATTGTTGATCATGCAATCGATCCGGCCATGCTGTTCCAGCGTCTCGACCATCAGGGCCTCAATCGCCTCTTCACGGGTGACATCGGTGTGCACAAAAAAGCCACCGACCTCTGCCGCCACCTGTTCACCCCGGGCAGCATTCACATCCGCCACCACCACCTTGCCGCCCTCAGCGGCGAACAGGCGGGCCGCAGCCTCACCTATTCCGCTGGCCGCCCCGGTGACCACCACTACCTTGTCAGAGAACCTGTTCATGCTCGTGGCCCTTGTATGTCGTCATTGTTGTTATCAGCCCGTACCGGATCGTATCAACCGATCAGCGAGTACGGGGCCTCCACCAGTTCGCGCAAGGCCTTGAGGAAGGTCGCTCCCACCGCCCCATCAATCACCCGATGATCACAGGACATGGTCACGGTCATTACGGTGCGGAACTCCACGCCGCCGCCTTCCTGCTCGAAACATTCGCGACGCATCGTCCCGACCGCCAGAATGCCGCCCTGGGGAGGATTGATCACGGCATCGAACTGGCGAATGCCGAACATACCCAGGTTGGATACGGTAAAGGTGCCGCCGGACAATTGATCGGCTTTGAGCGCGCGATCACGAGCCTTCTGCGCCAGCTCCGCCGCTTCGCGGGCCAGGGCATGTACACCTTTCTGATCGGCGTTGCGGATCACCGGGGTTACCAGACCACCCTCGATGGCCACCGCCAGGCACAGATGGGCATTGGCGAAACGCTTGATACCCTGCTCGGTGTAATGCACATTGGCATCTGGCACCTCGGCCAATGCCAGCGCGGTCGCACGCATGACGAAATCATTGACCGACAGCTTCTTCTGGTTGGCCGCCAGCCTGGCGTTCATCTTCTCGCGTAGTGCCAGCAGGTCGTCCATCTGCAGATCCACGGTCAGATAGAAATGCGGTATTGTCTGCTTGGACTGGGTCAGGCTGTTGGCAATCGCCTTGCGCATCGGTGTCAGTGGGATCAGTTCGTGATCCGCCGCCGGGCTGTCGCCAGCCATGTTCTGCAGTACCGAGCGGAAAGCATCACGGACATCGTCCTTGGTTACCACATCCCGGGGGCCGCTGGGCACCAGCGCGGCCAGGTCAAAGCCCAGCTCAGCGGCCAGACGACGGGCGGCCGGACCGGCCCGAAAGGCGCCGTCATTCTCGGCGGACTGCTGCTCCTCGGCCGAACCTGATTCCGCCGCGTGGGTCGGTTGCAACAATCTATCCAGGTCCTCCACGGAAACTCGACCGTGACGACCAGTGCCCTTGATACCGCGCAGATCAAGACCATGACGATTGGCCAGACGCAGCGCAACGGGAGATGCCTTGACGCCAGCGTTGGTCTGCGCCAGCGCTTCGGTGCTCGGGGCGGGCAGCGGATTGTCCGTCTGTTCCAGAGTCAGACCCGCCTGTTCAGCGAGATCCTCGACCGAAATCCGTCCATGCCGACCGGTCCCCTGCAGACCGTTCAGGTCGATGCCGTGACGGTTGGCCAGACGCAGCGCCACCGGGCTGGCCTTGGCCGTTCTATTGGCTTCAGCAACCCGGGCAAGCTCTTCAGTCGACAGTGCCGGCTGCTGCGATACTGCTGGAGCAGAAGCAGACGCCGTCGGAGCCGGGGATGCCGGCACCGGTGTGGAGGCTGGCGCGGCTACAGGAACTGGGGCAGGTGCCGCAGCGGCAGGCTCAACTGCGGCCGCCGGCGCCTCGCCGGTTTCAGCGGCGACGAACGCGTCGATAACCGCATCATCCACGGCTTCGCACGCCATCACAGCGAGCAAACCGCCGACTGGTAGGGTGTCGCCGATATTGGCGACCAGACGGCGCACCACGCCGGTCATATCCTGTCCAGCTTCCAGCGCGTTGACGATCTTCGCCGTTTCGATATCGGCAATTTCAGTGCCCTTGCTCAGACTGTCGCCAACACCGATGTGCCAGTTCGACAAGGTGCCCTCGGTCATTTCCAAACCCCACTGGGGCATCCTGATTGGGGTGATATTACTCATGGTGTTACCTCAGGAATGGGCGAGCACGGCGCGCACGGCTTTTTCCACATCGGCCGCATCCGGCAGATACAGGCGTTCCAGCTCAGGCGCAAAGGGTACCGGCGTGTGTGGGGGGGTTACCGGCAGCACCGGGGCACGCAGCGCGGAGAATGCTTTCTCTGCTGCCAAGCGGGCAATATCGGCGGCAAAGCCGCAGCGCACCGGCGCCTCGTCCACCACCACCAGTCGACCGGTCTGACGCACGCTCTCCAGGATCAGTTCCTCATCCAGTGGCGAAGTGGTGCGCGGGTCAATCACATCGCAGGTGATCCCTTCCTTGGCCAGTTTGTCAGCGGCGGCAACAGCCACCTTGACCAGTTGGCCTGTGGCAACGATGGTCACGTGCTCGCCTTCACGCACCAGCACGCCTTCGCCGAAAGGAATCGTGTAATCGCCGTCGGGCACTTCACAGGCATCGTTAAACAGCATTTTGTGTTCGAGGAAGATCACCGGATCATCGTCACGGATCGCCTGCAGCAGCAGGCCTTTGGCGTCATAGGCATTGGATGGCAGCAGCACCTTGATGCCTGGGATGGCGCTCAACAGACCATGGATGATCTGCGAGTGCTGGGCACCGGCACTGCGGCCTGCACCCACGGTCATGCGAATAACCAGCGGCGCCTTGGCACCACCGAACATGTAACGGAACTTGGCCGCCTGGTTGAGAATCTGGTCGAAACAGACGCCGATGAAATCGGAGAACATGATCTCGGCCACCGGGCGATACCCGGCCAGCGCCGCACCGTTGGCGGCACCGATGATGGCCGCTTCACTGATCGGCGTATCAATGACTCGATGCTCACCAAAGCGCGGCAGCAATCCCTTGGTCAGGCCGAACACACCGCCGGCCGCATCCCGCTGACCTGAGGTACCGCCCGCGCCGCCGGATACGTCCTCACCGATGATGAGTACGGTCTCATCCCTTTCCATCTCCAGATGCAGCGCTTCGTTGATGGCTTCACGAAATGTTTTTCTTGGCATGACTCGGACTCACTTAATAGCTGTTATATACGTTGGTGAGGAGATCTTCCGGCAGCGGGCGCGGAGCCTGCTTGGCGGCAGTGACAGATGATTCGATCAGGGCCAGCACTTCGGCATCGACCTGATCCAGCACCTCCAGAGAGACCTCACCAGTCTGCTCCATGCGCTTGCGGAACTTCATCAGGCAATCCTCTTCTTCCCGGTAGCGTGCCACCTCATCCTTGGCCCGGTAGTTCTGCGGGTCGCCTTCGAAATGACCGAAGTAACGGATGGTTTCGCAATAGATAGCCGAAGGACCGCCGCCATTGCGCGACAGCTCCAGAGCCTTGGCCATTGCCTCGTAGATCGAGAAGAAATCGAAGCCGTCAGCTTCGAATACCGGTATGCCAAAGCCTTCAATGCGCTTGACGATGTCATCACAGCCGATGCCGTAGTCGGCGCCGGTATGCTCGCTGTAGCCGTTGTTCTCAAACACGAAGACCTTGGGCACCTTCAGCACCACAGCCATGTTCATCGCTTCGAATACAGTGCCCTGGTTGGAGGCGCCATCACCCGTGAAGGACAGCGCGACACTCCCTTCGCCACGGAGCTTGCACGCGATTGCCGCGCCGACTGCAATCGGCTGGCCGGCGCCGACGATACCGTTGGCACCCAGCATGCCCTTGGACACATCGGCAATGTGCATGGAGCCGCCCTTGCCCTTATTCAGCCCGTCGCGGCTGCCGAAGATTTCCTTCATCATCGCCGGCACGTCGCAACCCTTGGCGATACAGTGGCCGTGCCCGCGGTGGGTACTGCCAATAATGTCTTTGTGGCTGAGATCAATACA
>JASJKW010000284.1:0-2930 GCA_037621305.1 Pseudomonas sp. | reverse complement strand
CAGTGCGGAAATCCATGCACTGGAAGCCTGGCTCGGACAACAGGATGCCACGCTGTTACGACAACATGGCGTGGTGCTGGAGCAGAACCTGCTGTCAGTGAAGACCTACAGCGTCGGCCAGGTACGCATCGGTGCTCTCACTGCCAGCTACTTCGGCACTCAGAATCTGACCCGAGCCAATGACGGCGAGGATGTCTACGGCGGCTCGGACCTGTGGGTGGTGCGCGGTGATTACCGCGCGCTATTGCGGCAGATGAACCAGCCAGTGGCACGCGACGCCATTCTTCAGGCGCAGCGCTATGAGCAGGCCGCGGAGGTGACCTTTCCCGGCTTCATCGCCTCGCGACGCAATTGCGACGTGGCGGTGGGTATCAACCCCGCCGGACAGCACTGCAGCGGCGTACTGGAACAATCCTGGCGTATCGGCGGTGCCAGCAGTGCGGAAATCCATGCACTGGAAGCCTTCGCTGCCGACCCGACACTGCAGCGTCTGCAGGCCTCCAGCTGGGAAGCCTATGGCGACGCGCCAGTCATTCCGCAGGGGGGTTCAGTGCTGCATCAGGGCGATGCGCCGGAGACAGGCCCCATCACCATCGGAGTAAGGATCAGCCCATGGCAGCAACCAGCGAAAGTATAGAACTGACGGTTGATCACGAACAGATTGCCGGCACCCTCCTCGCCCCCCATCACCAGATGCCCGGGATTCTCTTCGTGCATGGCTGGGGTGGCAGTCAGACCCGCGACATGATGCGTGCCAAGGGCATTGCCGGCCTCGGCTGCGTATGCCTGACCTTCGACCTCCGTGGTCACGAGAAAACCCTGCTGCAGAAGCAGACCGTGACCCGAGAGCACAATCTGGAAGACATTCTCGTCGCTTACGATCGCCTCGCCGAGCACCCCTCGACCGACCCGGATCGCATAGCCGTCATCGGCACCAGCTATGGCGGTTACCTGGCGGCCATCCTGACCACCTTGCGGCCAGTGCGCTGGCTGGCGACACGGGTCCCGGCGCTGTATTGGGATGAACAATGGAATCTGCCCAAGCAACAGCTGGACCGTCAACAACTGATGAAATACCGGAGAAGTATCGTCGGGCCACTGGATAATAGGGCGCTGGGCGCTTGCGCCACCTTTGAAGGCGACGTGCTGATCGTCGAGTCCGAACATGACGAACACGTGCCACATGACACCATCATGAATTACCGCTCATCCTTTCGGAAAGCGCACTCCATGACCCACCGCATTATCGATGGCGCCGACCACGGCTTGTCCAGCGAGCGCTGCCAGCAGGCCTACACCACCATCCTGAACAACTGGATCAGCGAGATGATCATTGGCGACCGGATAGGCCATCTGTCGTGAGAGCAGATCATTTAGGTTGAACCTTGATGCCGACTTTGGCGCCCACAAGAACCCATACTCAGCTGGCCGCCGCCGGTGCAGCGGCCTCGAAACTGTCGGCCCGCGCCATCGACCACATCCGCTGATAGAACTCCCCTTCCACCTCCCCGCTGAGCAACGCACCCGGCTTCAGGTAGACATGCATCTGCGAGTACAGCTTGATCTCCGTAGCAGACAATCTGTGTACCAGAAAACGGGGTTCCAACTGGGCTGGGTGGGACAACCCCGCCGCCGCCAGCATCTCCGATAACGCAATCATGGTATTGCGATGGAAGTGGTACACCCGCTGCGCCTTGTCCGGGACCACCAGCGCCCGCTGGCGCAGAGGGTCCTGGGTGGCTACGCCGGTTGGGCAGGCATTGGTATGGCAGCTGCGTGACTGGATGCAGCCGATGGCAAACATGAAGCCCCGGGCAGAATTCACCCAGTCGGCCCCTATCGCCAATACCGAAGCAATATCGAATGCACTGATGATCTTGCCACTGGCACCGATCCGGATCTGATTCCGCAGCCCCACGCCCACCAACGTGTTGTGCACGAACATCACTCCCTCGCGCAGCGGTGCACCAATATGGTTGGTGAACTCCAGCGGCGCCGCACCGGTCCCGCCTTCCTTGCCGTCAACGACAATAAAGTCCGGCACTATGCCGGTCTCCAGCATGGCCTTGGCAATAGCCATGAATTCCCACGGGTGCCCCAGGCAGAGTTTGAAACCAACAGGCTTGCCTTCGGCCAGATCACGCAGGCGCTGAATAAACTGCAACAGTTCGACCGGTGTGGAGAAGGTGGTGTGCCTGGCCGGCGAGACACAATCGCGGTCCTGAGGAATACCCCGTGTAGCGGCGATTTCCGCGCTGATCTTGTGCTTGGGCAGAATTCCGCCATGCCCGGGTTTGGCGCCCTGGCTCAGCTTGATTTCGATCATCTTCACCTCCGGCCGGCGGGCCTGAGTGGCGAAACGCTCCGGATCAAAGGCGCCGTTGTCGTCACGACAGCCAAAATAGCCGCTGCCCAGCTCCCAGATCAGATCGCCGCCGTGCTCAAGGTGATAGGGGCTGATGCTGCCCTCCCCGGTGTCATGCGCAAAGTTGCCCAAGCGCGCGCCCTTGTTCAGCGCCTCGATGGCATTGGCACTCAGCGAGCCGAAGCTCATGGCGGAAATATTGAATACCGACGCCGAATACGGCTGGAGGCACTGTGGTCCGCCGATCTCCACGCGAAACTCATCCGGGTTGCCATGTACCACCGGCAACATTGAATGACTGATGAATTCATAACCGACCTGATTGACGTCCTTCAATGTGCCGAAGGGCGTATCGGCCGTCTGGTTCTTGGCGCGGGCATACACCAGCGAACGCTGCGCCCGGGAAAACGGCAGCTGCTCATTATCGCTCTCGATCAGATACTGACGGATCTCAGGGCGAATGCTTTCCACCAGATAACGGACATTACCGAGAATCGGATAATTGCGGCGCACGGCGTGCTTCTGTTGGAGCAAATCAAATACGCCAAGCAGACTGAGCGCACCG
>JASJKW010000283.1:0-6921 GCA_037621305.1 Pseudomonas sp. | reverse complement strand
CAATGAATACCGCGCGGCCGGCATCCGCCGCATCGTTGCCCTGCGCGGCGACCTGCCATCGGGTATGGGCCGCGCCTCCGGTGAACTGCGCTATGCCAACGAGCTGGTGGAATTCATCCGCGCTGAAACCGGCGATCATTTCATCATTGAAGTTGCTGCCTATCCCGAAGCGCACCCGCAGGCGCGCAATTTCGAGGCGGACCTGGAGAACTTCGTACGCAAGGCCCAGTCGGGCGCTGACAGTGCGATTACCCAGTATTTCTTCAACGCCGACTGCTATTTCCACTTTGTCGACCGGGTCCGCAAGGCCGGTGTGGACACCCCGATCGTGCCGGGCATCATGCCGATCACCAACTACACCAGCCTGTCGCGCTTTTCCGATGCCTGCGGCGCGGAAATCCCACGCTGGATCCGCAAGCAGCTGGAATCCTACGGTGATGACACCGCCAGCATCAGTGCCTTTGGCACCGAGGTCATCAGCCAGATGTGCGAGCGGCTACTGGCCGGCGGCGCACCCAGCCTGCACTTCTATACCTTGAATCAGGCGCAACCGAGCCTGGCGATTCTGCGCAAACTGTTAGTCGGGGCGCAGTCGCGCAACCACATCGGCTGGCCTGATGAGCTGGCCGATGTGGTTGAATGAAGGGTTCCATCGGCAGCCGTACCGGCCCGCCCAGAAAGCTTTTTCTGCGAAGCCGGTTGATTTCTGTTACAATCCTGCCTCTTCTTTTTTCGGCCGCACGGACAGTCCTTGTTCGCAAACGGCCATCACAGGGTTATCTGAATGTCCTTTGCTTCTCTCGGCCTGTCCGACGCGCTGGTGCGCGCCGTGGCTGCCACTGGTTATACCACTCCTACACCTGTCCAGACCCAAGCCATTCCGGCCGTACTGGAAGGTCGCGACCTCATGGTTGCTGCACAAACCGGTACCGGCAAGACTGCTGGCTTCGCATTGCCGATCCTCGAATTGCTGTTCCCCAACGGCCAGCGTGCCGCGGGTTACAAACGCGTTCCACGTCAGGTTCGCGCGCTGATTCTGACACCAACCCGCGAACTGGCGGCCCAGGTGCACGACAACATCCGCTCCTATGCCACTGATCTGCAGCTGCACAGCACCTGCATCTTCGGCGGCGTCGGCGCCAACCCGCAGATGAAAGCCATCGCCCCGGGCCTCGATATTCTCGTCGCCTGCCCTGGTCGCCTGCTGGATCTGGTGGGCCAGCGTGCCATTGATCTGTCCAAGGTCGAGTTTCTGGTGCTGGACGAAGCTGACCGCATGCTCGATATGGGCTTTATTCACGATGTGAAGAAAGTCATCGCCAAGCTGCCGGCCAAGCGTCAGAACCTGCTGTTCTCCGCCACGTTCTCAGCGGAAATCACCGAGCTGACCAACCGCATGCTGCACAATCCTGCACGCATCCAGGTCACCCCGCTGAACACCACAGTCGAGCGTATCGAGCAGCGTGTATACCGCGTTCCGGCCGGTCACAAGCGTGCATTGGTAGCGCACCTGATCACCGTCGGCGCCTGGGAACAGGTACTGGTGTTCACCCGTACCAAGCATGGCGCCAACCGTCTGGCTGAATACCTGGACAAGAACGGTCTGCCGGCCGCAGCGATTCATGGCAACAAGAGCCAGAGCGCCCGCACCAAGGCCCTGGCCGACTTCAAGGCCAACAAGATCCGCGTACTGGTCGCCACCGATATCGCCGCTCGCGGCCTGGATATCGACCAGCTGCCGCACGTGGTCAACTTCGAGCTGCCGAACGTATCGGAAGACTATGTACACCGCATTGGGCGTACCGGTCGTGCCGGTCGCAGCGGCGAAGCAGTATCGCTGGTCAGTCCCGATGAGGAAAAATTGCTCAAGGCCATCGAGCGCATGACCCGTCAGAAGTTCGAAGAAGGCGACCTGCAGGGCTTCGTCCCGCCGGCCCAGGCCGAGCTCAACAGCGACCGCCCGGAACGCCCACGTGGCGCCCCCGCCAACGGTCGCGGCCAGCGCCCTGCCGGTGGCCAGCCTCGCGGTCATGGTCGCAACGACAAGCCACGCAGCAGCACCAGCAAGCCACGCAACCCGCAGCGCGCACGGCCGGTAATCAGCGAGCCAGACGATGCAGTGGCCCGCGAGCGCCGCTTGCAGGCGCTGGGCAACAAGGCAGTGCCAGACAACCCTGGCCAGAACCGCCATCGCAGTCGCCGCGAGAAACCCGCCCTGCTGGGTAGCTGATCAGCGTCATGCAATCCCGGGTGTCGTAACGACGCCCGTCGATGGAAGGCCGGATTCCGCTCCGGCCAACCCTCTTCCCCTGCCACTCCAGTCTGGAGCTGGTATTCACCGCTCCCCCTCAGAAGTCCGCCCGAAGCTTGCTCGTCAGGCCAGCGGCTGCGTGACGCTATCCACCAGATACACCAACCCGTGATAGTCGACGCCGCTGTGGCTGCTCAAACCTATCTCACAGGTGCGACTGGTCGACACCCCCAGCTCACAGGACTGCACCGCAGATCCCAGAGTGCGTAACGCATGCTGGTTCAGCGCCGGAAGGTTGAAACCCTTGTCACCGGCAAAGCCACAGCAATGAATGTCTTCGGGTACCACCACCTGAGTACTGCAGCGTCGGGCGATGGCGATCAGCGCGTCAGCCTCACCCAGATGCTGAGTGCTGCAGGTCACATGCACTGCCACCGGGGTATCGATTGGCTGGAACACCAGCCGCTCAAGCAGGTGCTCACGAATGAAGCGCACCGGATCATGCAACCTGAGCCGCGCATCCACATCTCCCTGCAGCAAACGCAGCGTGCAGGGACTGGTATCGCAATACACCGGATAGCGGCCCTGCTCACTGGCCTGCATGAGTGCGGCGAGCACTTCGGCGCGCTTGCGTTCGGCTTGCCCCGGATAGCCCTTGGAAGCGAATGGCTGTCCGCAGCATAAATTATCCACTCCCGGCGGGAAGATCACCTCGAAGCCGGCCTTCTCCAGTAACGCGCGGCTTCTATCAAGCAGCGACACCTGCTCGACACTGCCGGCGGCCGGCCCCATGACCCGTGATACGCAAGCAGGCAGATAGACCACACGAGGCTTCTGGCTGGCCTTGGCTGGTCGCGGCTCCACCCATTTCACTGCTTGCGGCATCGCCGGTGTCCATTGCGGCAAGCGTCCACCGGACAGCTGTCGCACGCCACTGCTCAGGCGCTGCAAACGCGGTGCGCCGAGCCATCGCCTGGCGGTGTCTGCCGCCGACAGCGTCAGACGAGCACCCTTGAGCGCACTGCCAAAATGCCCAGCCAGCCAATCAGCGCTACCAGCATGTCGCGCCTGACCAGCGCGCAACTGCCGCACCAGATCACCGGTATTGATGCCCACCGGACAGCGCTGGGCGCAGAGCCCGGTCGCTGCACAGCTGTCGATACCCTGATACTGGTAGGCCTCCTCCAGCTCACGAGTATCGATGCCGGCTCGCTTCTTCGCCTGAATATCGCGCCAGATGACGATCCTCTGGCGTGGCGTCAGGGTCAATCCATTGGATGGACAGACCGGCTCACAGAAACCGCACTCGATGCACTTGTCGACCAGCGGATCGGCTGCCGGCAGCGGCTTGAGATTCTTCAGGTGGATGCTTGAGTCCGTGGACAACACCACATCCGGGTTGAGAATGCCCTGCGGATCGAGCAAACGCTTGATCGACCACATCAGTGCGTAGGCATCACTGCCCCATTCCAGTTCGACAAAGGGAGCCATATTGCGCCCGGTGCCGTGCTCGGCTTTCAGCGCCCCATCGAACTCCACCGCAACCAGCTGCGCCACATCCCCCATGAAGGCAGCATAGCGTGCGACCTGAGCCGGATCGTCAAAACCTTGAGTGAAGACGAAATGCAGATTGCCCTCCAGGGCGTGACCGAAAATGATCGCCTCGGCATAGCCATGCCGATCGAACAGCGCCAGCAGTCGGTTGACGCCCTCGGCCAGCATTTCGACCGGGAAGGTCACGTCCTCGATGATCACCGTGGTACCGGTGGCGCGCACCGCACCGACTGCGGGGAAGGTATCTTTGCGGATGCGCCACAGCTGATTGCAGACCCGCGGATCGGTACTGAAGTCGACCTGCTTTTCCCGCGGAAAGCTGCTGACAGCAGCCATGACCTGTGCGACCTGCTCATCCAGCAAAGTGGCGCTGGCGGCCCGCGACTCCACCAACAGCGCACAGGCACTGGCTGACAGATCACGAACCCAGGCGGGCATGCCCTGCATATCCTGCACCGAGCGCAGACTGCGGCGGTCGAGCAGCTCCACCGCCGAGACCGGCTGCTGCTTCAATACCGGTACCGCACGGCAGCAGGTCTCGACATCGGGGAATACCAGCAAGGCGGTGGCCTTGTGTGGATGATCCGGCACCGTGTCATAGGTCACCGAGCTGATGAAGCCCAGAGTGCCTTCGGAGCCGACCATCAAATGCGTGAGGATATCCAGCGGCTCATCGAAATCCACCAGCGCATTGAGTGACAGGCCGGTGGTGTTCTTCAACCGATACTTGTGTCGGATACGCTCGGCCAAGGCGCTGTCGGCGCGAGTCTGCCGGCCCAGTTCGGCCAGCCCTTCCAACAACGGGGCATGGGTCTGACGGAAGGCCGCCACGCTGGCGGCAGCCTCGGTATCCAATACGCTGCCGTCGGCCAGCACCAGGCGCATCCCGGCCAGGGTGTGATAGCTGTTCTGCGCCGTGCCGCAACACATGCCACTGGCATTATTGGCGACAATACCACCGATCTTCGCCGCATTGATCGAAGCCGGATCCGGCCCGATCTTGCGCTGCAAGGGTGCCAGCGCAGCATTGGCAGCCGCGCCGATCACCCCTGGCTGCAACCGGATGCGGGCACCCTCATCGAGAATCTCGCGCCCGCTCCAGTGATCACCGAGGACGATCAGAACCGAATCGCTGAGCGCCTGACCAGACAGGCTGGTCCCGGCAGCCCGGAAAGTCACCGGCACACCGCAGCGGCTGGCCAGCTGCAACAAGGCGATCACCTCGGACTCCGCTTCAACCCGCACCACCAGCTGAGGAATCAGCCGGTAGAAACTGGCATCGGTACCGAAAGCCAGGGTCGACAGCGGGTCATCGAATAACCGCTGGGCGGGAATCAGCTGGCGAACAGCAGCCAGGAACTCATCAGGCAGACTCATCGGCGCTCCGACTTACTGAGCGGCGTGCGCCAGCTCACGCACCAGCAGATCGGCGCTGATGTCACTGATGGATTTGGCGCCGGTCAACACCATGGCCACACGCATTTCCTTGTCGATCAGCTCCAGCAGATTACGCACACCGGCTTCGCCATCAACGGCCAGCGCATAGATGAAGGCACGACCAAGCAAGACGCAGTCAGCCCCCATGGCCACCATGCGAACCACATCCAGCCCGGTCCGGATACCGGAGTCGGCAAGAATCTTGATCTCGCCCTTTACCGCATCGGCAATGGCAGGCAGCGCGCGGGCACTGGACAGCACGCCATCGAGCTGACGACCACCGTGGTTGGAAACGACGATGCCGTCGGCACCGAAGCTCACCGCATCACGTGCGTCTTCGGGGTCGAGAATGCCCTTGATTACCATAGGGCCATCCCAGAATTCGCGGATCCATTCCAGATCCTTCCAGCTGATCGACGGATCGAAGTTCGCGCCCAGCCAGCCGATGTAATCAGCCAGCCCGGTGGGGTTGCCACGATAGGCGGAGATATTGCCCAGATCATGCGGCCGACCCAGCAGACCCACATCCAGTGCCCAGCGCGGATGCGTCATGGCCTGCAACATGCGACGCATTGGGCCATTCGGACCGCTCATGCCGGAATGGGCATCGCGGTAGCGTGCACCCGGCACCGGCATGTCCACGGTGAATACCAGAGTGGTCACACCGGCGGCCTTGGCCCGTTCCAACGCGTTCTTCATGAAGCCGCGATCACGCAGTACATACAACTGGAACCACATGGGTCGGTCGATGGCCGGCGCCACTTCCTCGATCGGACAGACCGATACGGTGGACAGGGTAAAGGGGATGCCCTTGGCTGCAGCCGCCCGCGCCGCCTGAACCTCACCACGCCGCGCGTACATGCCGGCCAGTCCCACCGGTGCCAGCGCCACCGGCATGGACAGGGTTTCGTCGAACAGCCGGGTTTCCAGACTGAGTTCGGACATGTTCTTCAGCACCCGCTGACGCAGGGCGATGTCGGCCAGATCAGCAACGTTGCGCTTGAGCGTGTGCTCGGCGTAGGCGCCGCCATCCAGGTAGTGAAACAGAAAAGGGGGCAACCGGCTTTCAGCGGCGGCGCGGTAATCGGTAGAAGCAGAGATGATCATTGGATTAATCCCATATTGTTGTAAATGGTCAACGTCCGGTCATGGCCGCAACGTTGTCAGTTATGCATTCAGCCCAGGCTCACTGGGTCGCTGATGCCCAGCACATAACAGCCGATCATCGTCAGGATGCCGGTCAGGGTTACATAGTAAAGGGTCGGCCAGATGGTCTTGCGCAGGATCAACCCTTCCCGTCCAAGCATACCCACTGTAGCCGAAGCCGCTACCACATTATGAATGGCCACCATGTTGCCGGCGGCCGCACCCACCGCCTGCGCCGAGATCACCATCAGCGTCGACAGGCCGAGGTTCTCCGCCACACCAAACTGGAACTGGCTGAACATCATGTTGGAAACGGTATTGGAGCCCGCGAGAAAGGCACCCAGCGCACCGATCGCCGGCGCAAAAAGCGGGTAGATGCCACCCACGCTGTCAGCCACAAAATGGGCCAGCGCGACCGGCATGCTCGGCAACCCGGCGTCGTTGATACCGGAGTTGATCAGGATTCGCACCATGGGCACCGTGAACAGCAGCACGAAACCGGCGCTGAGCAATACGCCGCCGGATTCACTGAC
>JASJKW010000282.1:0-4557 GCA_037621305.1 Pseudomonas sp. | reverse complement strand
GCAGCCAGTTCACCATTGGCGCCAGCTTCCGCGTCAACGGCGTCAATCCACTCGGCGCCGAATGGCTCACGCGCCTGCAGCTGGGCGAACATCAGCAACTGTATAGCGAGTTTTATCAGCCATTGGATTACGGTTCACGTTACTTCATCGCCCCCTTTGTCGATGCCGAAGCGCGCAATGTCGAGGTGATTCTGGATAACGATCCAGTCGCCGACTACCGCCAACAACGCTACGGCGCGGGCCTGAATATCGGCCGCCAGATTGCCAATAACGGTGAGGTGCGTATTGGTCTGTCACGCTATCGGGGTGAGTCCGAAATCCGCGTGGGTGACCCGGAACAGCCAACCCTCGATTTCGATGAAGCCTTCTATTCACTGCAGATCGATCGCGACACCCTGGATAACGTCAACTTCCCCCGCTCCGGCGATGCTGCAAGCATACTCTGGCGTCAGTCGGAGCCGGATCTGGGAGCGGACGAGCGCTATCAACAGCTGGAACTCAGAGCCAACTGGGCCTTTGCCACTGGCCCACACAGCTTCCAGCTGGGCACCTTCATCGGGCGCACTGACAGCGAAGTGGACGTCGCCCAGAGCAGCTTCATTCTCGGTGGTCCGGGTGAGTTTTCCGGTTTCCGGCAGAATGGTCTGGCCGGCCAGAACTACAATCTGGCGCGAGTGATTTACTACCGACAGCTGAATCCCGGCAGCACGCCTCTGACCATGCCGATCTATCTGGGCGGCACGCTGGAGTATGGTCGCGTTTATAACAAGGGCGAAGACGCGCTGGATACCGGTTATATGGGCGCCAGCAGTATCCTGCTGGGCATGGATACCTTCCTCGGCCCGGTGTTTCTCGGCATCGGCGCCAATCAGGAAGGCGAGCGCGCGCTGTACATGAATCTGGGGCAGACGTTCTGACGCGAGGCCAGATACACTGCGCTTCCACAAGCTCGACAAGCAGTACGCCAGCTCGTCGAGCTTGTGGAAGCGGGCTTGCCCGCGAACAGCGCTCCGATCTCAGCCGCTGATTTCCAGCACCAGGGCCGCGCGAATGCAGTGCAACACACCCTCCTCCACCGGCTCGTCCAGCTCTTTGGCAACCGCCCGTACCCCAGGCAGATCTTCTTCCGCCTCGTTGAGAAACAGATCCTGGATACGATCCAGCTGACCCGGCGGCAGATCAATCGCCTGATGCAGCTCCAACTGCCCGGTACTGATGGCCTGAGCCAGCTTCTGGTAGACCTGCCTGATCGGCAGGCCGGTCTGCTGGGCAATTTGCTGCGCTTCCATACCGGCCTGGGCCAAGGCCTGGACCTCATGCGCCTGATGCACCGGTGCCGCTGCCGCAGCACCACTCTCCTTCAGCATTACCTGGAGGAAATCCGCCCCGTAACGCTCCAGTTTGTGCGCGCCGATACCGCTGACCAGCGACATGTCCTGCAATGTGGTCGGCCGCTGACGCAACATATCGACCAGTGTCGAATCGGCGAACACCACGTAAGGTGGCACGCCATGGGCCTCGGCCAAACGCTTGCGCAACGCACGCAGGTTCTCCCACAGTGATTTGTCCGCATCGGCAATCACCGGCTTGTCACCGGATCTGGTCGGCGCACCCGTCGAGCGCGACACATCCTTGCGCAATGCCAGCGATTCCTCACCGCGCAATAGCGGACGGCAACTGGCAGACAATCGCAAACTGCCAAAGCCGTCCAGGTCGATTTCCACCAGTCCCCGAGCAATCAGCTGACGGAATACCGAACGCCAGTCCTGCTCGCTCAGCTTCTTGCCGATGCCATAGGTCGACAGGTGTTGATGACCGGCAGTACGGATCTTCTCGTTGTCGCGACCCAGCAGAATATCCACCAGGTGCCCAACCCCGTACCGCTGGCCGCTGCGGTAAACAGTGGACAAAGCCATCCGCGCCGCCTCGCTGCCATCCCAGGTAGCCACGGGCTCCTGACAGTTATCACAGTTGCCGCAGGGCTCATCAAGGATATCGCCGAAATAGCCCAACAACGATTGCCGTCGGCAGGTCGTTATTTCACAGAGCGCCAGCATGGCATCAAGTTTGTGCCGCTCGATGCGCTTGTGTCGCTCATCGCCATCGGAGTTGGCCAGAAACTGATTGAGCATCAACAGGTCCTGAAGGCCGTAGGCCATCCAGGCATCCGCAGGAAGTCCATCGCGGCCGGCGCGGCCGGTTTCCTGATAGTAGGCCTCGATGCTTTTCGGCAGATCCAGGTGCGCAACAAAACGCACATTGGATTTGTCGATGCCCATCCCGAAGGCAATGGTCGCCACCATGATCAGCCCTTCCTCGTTGAGAAAGCGCCGCTGGTTGCTGGCCCGCAACTCGGCGGACAGGCCCGCGTGATAAGGCAGCGCCGGCCAGCCCTGCTCACTGAGCCATTGCGCGGTATCCTCGACCTTTTTGCGCGACAGGCAGTAGACGATCCCCGCATTGCCGCGCTGCCCCTTGAGAAATGCCTGCAGCTGCTGGCGTGGCCGGTCCTTGGGAACAATGCGATAGAAGATATTCGGTCGATCGAATCCGGAGACGAAACGCGCCGCCTCTTCCAATCTCAGGCGCTGGGCGATTTCCTCACGGGTACGCTCGTCTGCCGTGGCGGTCAACGCCATACGCGGCACGCCGGGGAAAAGCTCGGCGAGCTGCCCCATCTGCAGATATTCGGGGCGGAAGTCATGCCCCCACTGGGATACGCAATGTGCCTCGTCGATGGCGAACAGGGCAATCTTCAGGGTTTGCAGAAAATGCAGGGTGCGGGGTTTGAGCAGACGCTCAGGTGCAAGATAGAGAAAATCCAGCTCGCCGCGGCTCAACCGATGGGCAATATCACGCCGATTTGCCTCGTCGAGCGTGGAATTCAGGGCTGCCGCTCGCAATCCCAGCTCGTTGAGCGTGGCAACCTGATCGTCCATCAGGGCAATCAGCGGCGACACCACCACGGTGAGTCCTTCGCGCAACAATCCCGGGATCTGATAGCACAGCGACTTGCCTCCTCCGGTCGGCATCAGCACCAGAGCGTCACCACCAAGGGCTACCTGGTCGATTATGTCCGCTTGGTGCCCGCGAAATTCGCCGTAACCGAATATGTCCCGTAGCCGCTGTAAGGCTTGCTCGCGCATGTTTCTCCTTGCATTATTGCATTCGGGCGGCCGTTATCGACCTGCAGAAAAAGACTGATTGTATCAGCGCAGGCCGTGGAAGCCTTGAAATCCGCTGTGACCCGTGCCACAAAGACCAATGCTTTGGCATAAATCCGGCCAGGTGCGTACAATGCTGACCATTATCCATGATGAGGTGTGCCATGTCCTTCGCCGACCAACTCGAGCGCTTGCAGCAATTTCTCGATGCTGATGACCTGCATGATGAAGCTCTCGATTATCTTGCCGGGCATGGGTTCCTGACGGCCCTGTCCATCAGCCCTGCCGATGTTCCGGAACAGGAGTGGATGTTCGAGCTCTTCGCCGAAGATCCGAAATACACCGACGACGCTCAGAAAGCCGATATCGAGAACACGCTGCGTGAACTCAAGGCGTTGATCGAGCGCATTCTGGCCAGTGATGAAGAGCTTGAGCCACCGTGCGAACTGACCCTGGGCGACGAGCCGGACCTGTCCGACCTGCGCAGCTGGTGTGTCGGCTTCCTCGAAGGCGTGTTCCTGCGTGAAGATGACTGGTTCTCTCAGGACGAGGAAACTGTCAGCGAGCTGTTGTTGCCGATCATGGTCGGCTCCGGTCTGTTCGAAGACCAACCCGAGTTCGCCGATATCGCCAAAGACGAGGAAATGGTCCAGGATATGCTCGACCATATTCCCGATGTACTGACCCAACTGTATCTGCTGTTCCAGGCTCCGGAAGAAAAGGCCCGTCCTGCTCTGCTTGATCCGCGCCATTGATCTGAGCTCTGCTGCGCGCCTGCCGATCGCCGGTCCTCGCCCCCTCGGGCAAGACCGGTGATCGGTAATTCAGTCGTCCCGAGTCACCTTGTCCGTGACCACCTCCCCCGCCTCCACCCAACGCGCCAACAACGGCAGAATATCGTCTGCAGGTTGATACCCGTTGGACAGCAAAGCCAGCATACCGTCCCGCTCGGCGAGCAAGGTTGGAAAACCTCTGATACCCAGATCACCAGCCCATGCAAAATCAGCCTTGACCGTTGAGTGAGCAGCTTCGGCGACAAAGGCCTGATGGAATGCCTGTCGGTTGTATCCCACCTGCTCTGCCAGCTCGAGCAGCACTGAACACTGGGTGACATCTGTCGCCTGAGCATAGAAGGCATGCTGGATTGCCTTGACCAATAACCACACCCGCTCAGCGTTCAATTCCCTCGCCACCACAATCGCGCGGCAGGCCGGTTCAGTGTTGTAGATGAAGTTGGCGGGCAAAGCCTCCGGCGTCAATAAGGGTTGACCGCTGGCTTCACGCACTGCTTGCCAATGCTCTGCCAGTGCACGCCGTGCGGCGTCCTGCATCGGGTCGGTAACGCCCGGACGCAACCCGCCGGCAACCAGGTGCAATGGCAGCTGCGGGAAGG
>JASJKW010000281.1:0-8948 GCA_037621305.1 Pseudomonas sp. | reverse complement strand
AGGCCGGACGTTTCCGCACCAACCCGTGGAACAAGTCCCGGCACCCGGTACTTTATTTGCGGCACCTTGGTGAGGGCTCGGTCTGTTATCTGACCTTGGGTCATTGCCGAGGGCATTATGATCTGCAACCGCTGATGGATTTCTATCCGAAGATCGAGCGGGGTGCATGGGAATTGCCGGTTTTTTATGAGCTACTGCGGCGCGGTATTTGCTGGGCAAAAGGCGAGTTGTAGTCCCTGTGAGGCATAGGCACCACAGAGATCCTCTTTATCTATAAGAACAACAAAAGGTGTTAATCATGCAGGCGAGTGAAATAGGATCTGGCATATCGCGCTGGGAACAATTCAAGGCACTCGGGGTCGCCTCTCTTGGGGGGATGCTCGAGTATTTTGAATTCATCATTTTTGTTTTTCTGGCATCGCAGATAGCGCATCATTTCACCAGCCCTGATATGCCTGAATGGCTGCGGCTGATGCAGACGTTCGGTATTTTTGCTGCTGGGTTCTTCATCCGCCCGGTGGGTGGCATCATCATGGCGCAGCTTGGTGACCTGGTTGGTCGCAAGCGGATCTTTACTCTGACTCTTGCCTTAATGGCTGTTCCGACCTTGATTATCGGGCTGCTACCGGGCTATGAGCAACTTGGCATTTGGGCTCCCATTATTTTATTGGTGTGCCGCCTGATGCAGGGTGTCTCCTTGGGGGGGGAGCTACCGGGAGCGATCAGCTTCGTCTCTGAGCAGGTAAGCGGCTCACGGCTGGTTTTTGCTTTAGGGATGCTGGCCGCGAGTATGTGCTTGGGCTCTCTGTCCGGGTCAATGGTTGTCAGCAGTTTGACCAACTTCCTCGGTGCAGAGGTGATGGATGACTGGGGCTGGCGTATTCCGTTTATTATAGGTGGGGTTTTTGGTGGCCTATCTGTCTATCTGCGACGCTTTACTGATGAGACTCCGGTTTTTAAGGAGCTGAAAGAGCGCCGTATGCTTGCGCAAGAAGCGCCGTTCAAGGTGGTGGTCGCAGAGCACCGGCGTAATCTGCTGCTGGCTATGATTCTGGCCGCTGCCACGACCGTTATTGCTGCTTCAACCCAGCAGTTTCCGATCACATTCTTTACTACCGTACGTGGCTTACCACTGGAGGGAGTAGCCAGCCTGGTTACCATGATGATTGCGCTTACCTTGTTGGGTAACGTGTTGGGTGGGCTGTTGGTCATGTGGCGGTTGATCCCTTTGCTGCCCGGTTATGTGCTGTTTCAGCTGATTACCCTGGGAAGCGTGTTTTGGGCATTCACCCGGGTTGATCTCGAAAGCCTGCTTGTGCCTTTTGCGGTATTGGGTGTCAGTGGTGGAATATCCATGGGGTTATCGCTGACCTTTCTGGCCCGCGCTTTTCCGGCGCATATTCGCTATACCGGACTGGCTACTTGTTACAATATACCGATTGCCGTATTTGGTGGCACGGCTTTGTTGTCGCTAACCTATCTGTCCAGTCTGTCGGTTGCTTATGTGCCGTTCTATCCGGCGTTCTTTTGCGTCGCTTCGATTATTGCTGTGATTTGTCTATGGCCGCATCGTCAGGCGATCAACCCATTCGAAGAGAACGATCCGGATGCTCCAAAAGGACATGTTGCAATTATGAAGCGAGAGACTCCATCAGCACAGGTACCTTTGGCGTAATACGATCTATGCTGGCTTGGCCAGGGAAGGGCTGTAAGTTACTGCAGATGTGTTACATCGAGCCGCTATACAAGAACAAAAGAGGCTTTCAGAATGTGGCGCAGTTTAGTGTCAAGATGGATGCGGTTGTCGATTTATCTTCTTAAAGTATATAGCGTTTGTTATTTAGGTGGCCGGTCAGGTTTGAGTGGCCTCAGGTTTGTATTGATGTAGTGGTATGGCGATTGAGTCATATGCTCCTCATGCCGTTTTGTGGTGTGGGGCGTCAGAATAATAATGGTGAGAGGTAAGTGTTAGTGAAGTGCGAACTAGCTTTAGATCTATAGTAGATGCTGCCAATGATGATTGGCAGCTGATAACTGGTGAGTTCGAGAGTATGCCGCAGAGCTGTCTGAGCGCGTTCTGGCTCATTTACGGCTACTAAATGGCGACTTTGGAGGCTTTCTTATCGATAGATTGCAGCACTCTCTACAAACTGCAACACGTGCGTACAATGATGGTTGTGATCAAGAGTATGTGGTTTGTGCATTCTGATGTGGCAGTGGCTATTTTAAAACCATTTGTTGCAGAGAAGAATCTCTGGATGGTTCAAAATTATGGGATATGTCAGGGCTATTATTTCTTCCATAATTTAGGTATGGATCGGCACCTACGTGAACAGTTTGCGGGGCATCCTCTTTATGAATACACGGCAGAGTTTTGTGCTAAGTACGATGCACCTTCGTTTGATCCGGATTACGAGACCAAGCCATTGTCTTTCTTTGAGCCGATGGTCGCTTCGGTTTTTGCAAAGCCACGCTCAACCGCTTATGAATCGCTGAAGTGACTTTGTCGCTTCGCATCGAAAGATAGTATCTATGGGGGCTGGAGGTGGGCCTGCGCTTCTTATGAAAGGGTTGGACTGGACATGCTTAGAGCTGGCACATGGCATGCCCAGAAGTGGGTGATTTCATACTGGTAGCAATAAGGCCTCCTTGAGTTTTATTGCTGGGTCTGTCAGGCGGGTAGTATCCAAAGGTTGCTGACTGGCAATCAGTTGTTTGGCGCCCATAAAGTCTATGGGTGAGTTGATGCATTCAGCAGCTTGGAGTACGCCTCGGTGCAGGCGTAATACGGTGAACTTGCCGCTGGCGGGCTCGCCTCTGATCAACGTTTGGTCACACTCGAATGCCATGCCGGCGATCTGCAGCTTGTATTGGTACTGATCGGACCAGAACCACTGGACCTCCGGTTTGGGTTGTTCCTGGCCGAGCAAATGGGCTGCGACCATGCGCGCTTGCTCCATGGCATTGGGCACGCTTTCCACTCGGGCGCGGCGATGTCCATACAGAGGTAGTGGGCGAGCGCTGACATCGCCAATGGCATAGATGTCGGGATCGCCGGTCTGGCCATGCAGATCAACCAGGATGCCATTGTCGCAGGTCAATCCTGCTTCGGCTGCCAGGTTCGAATTGGCTACGACGCCAGCACCTACCAGAACCAGATCACAAGTCAGAGTTTCGCCATTGCTTAGCCGGATGGCTTCAACACGTTCGCTACCGATCAGCTCGAGCGCCTGGGTAGCCAATACGAAGCGGACGCCGCGGCGTTCGTGTTCCTGTTGGAAGAAATGCGACAGGGGTTCGCTGGCGACCCTGGCCAGCAGACGGCTTTCACGTTCGATAACGGTAACTGAGAGCCCCATGCTGATCGCTGAAGCTGCCAGTTCGAGCCCTATATAGCCACCCCCGATCAAGACCGCATGCCCGCCATGTTCGGCAAGGCGGATGCGCAATTGCTCGGCATCACGGAGGGTACGCAACGCCAGGACATTGTCCAGCTGCATGCCCTCAATGGACAGCTCCCGAGGACGTGCGCCGGTGGCGATGATCAGTTTGTCGTAGGCCAGCTTTTTGCCATCCTTCAGTACCAGTTGGCGAGTTGTCCGGTCAATGGCTGTGGCGGTGACACCGGTGAGCAGGTCGATCTGCTGTTCCTGATAGTAATCAGGTGTTTTCAGCAGCAGTGCATCAAGCTCGGTCGTGCCCTGGATGTAAGCCTTGGACAGCGGGGGGCGGTTATAGGGAGGGTAGGGTTCATCACCGATGAGGGTGATAGGACCGGTGTGTCCCCGCTCTCGAAGAACGCTGGCCAGGGTGCCACCGGCATGGCCGGCACCCAGAATGAGAATTCTGGCTGAATTATTCATTGTTCTAATCCCGCTTCATGTTGCTGGATGCCGTGACCGGTGCCCTAGGGCATCGCGGCCGCATGCTTGTTTTTCATGCAGTTTATTTCAATTGTATAGATCAGTCCAGATTGATTCTTTTGTTGGTGTTCTCTTGATTTGTCAGATGATTTTCTGCAATGCGATACAGTTTTCGCCAAGGCATTTATTTAGCAGATATATGATATTAACTAATTGAAAAATAACAAATTTTTTACTTTTATTTATAATTGATATGATTTGGCGTCCTGGTTTTCGTCATGTGGTGGGCTTGCGTATTATTCTTCTAAGATGTAAAACAGTCCGTACGGATTTGTTTTTATAAGCACGATGACACTATAACAAGAGGTCGCAGATGTCTGACCACCATTACAAAGAAGATAAGCCTGCGTCCGGCTTCAGCTGCAATCACGGGGAGGCCTGGGATCAGCTGGCGCGCAATGACTCGCGGCGGGTGCCAGCTTTTTTGCTGGAGGATAACTCCCACTATCTGGGCTCCGAGCCGCTGTCACCCGAGCGCTATACCTCCGCTGAGTTTTTCCAGCAGGAGCTGGAACGGATGTGGCCCCGAGTATGGCAGTTCGCTGCCCGCGTTGAGGAGCTGTCCGAACCGGGTGATACGGTGCTGTATGAGAATGCTGGCCGCTCCTACATCCTGGTCCGTCAAGCAGACGGCTCCATTCGCGCTTTCCATAACGTATGTCTGCACCGTGGTCGCAAGCTGCGCACCAGCAACGGTCATGTGCAGGAGCTGCGCTGCCCCTACCATGCCTTCACCTGGAAACTCGATGGCAGCATCCACCAGGTGCCATGCCGTTGGGATTTTCCCCATGTGAGCGATGAGGATCTACAGCTTCCAGAGGCGCAGGTAGCGCAGTGGGCCGGCTATGTATTTATCAAGGAAGCCGAAGGCGGGCTGTCGCTGATGGAATATCTGGGCGTATTGCCTGAGCACTTCGAGCGTTGGAACCATGAGTGTCGCTACACCTCCCAGTGGGTTGGCAAGATCGTCAAGGCCAACTGGAAAGCGGCGGCCGAAGCTTTCATGGAAGCTTTCCATGTCATCGCTACCCATCCGCAGATTATGCCTTTCACCGGTGACGCCAACAGCAAATACAGTCTCTTCGGTGACCATGTGAATCTTGCAATCACGCCCTTCGGTGACACTTCTCCGCATCTGGCTGACAAGGATCTGAGCCAGCAGGAGGTGATTGATGCCTTCCTTAAATACAACGGCCGTGTTGTGCCCCAGGGCGAATCAATCACTGTCGAGGAAGGACGCACTGCGCGCGAAACCATGGGTGACTTCAATCGAGCCCGTTTCGCTCAGCTGTCCGGGCGGGATTTGGATCATGCCAGTGATGCGGAAGTGCAGGACGCAATTACCTACAACGTTTTCCCCAATTTCTCTCCTTGGGGCGGCTTTTCTCCGACGGTGGTCTATCGCTGGCGGCCTTGGCCGGATCAGGACCACACACTGATGGAAGTGCGCATTCTGGATTACGTGCCAGCAGGCCAGCCAGTACCGCGTGCGGTTGCCATGCAGATGCTGTCGGAGGAGGAGAACTGGGCGTCGGCACTGGGGGTCCTGGGCAGCATATTGGATCAGGATATGGGCAACTTGCCCCATGTGCAAACCGGCATGAAAGCGTCGAAAAACGGCAAGTTGCAACTGGCCAATTATCAGGAAAGCCGTATTCGGCACTTCCATCAGACCCTTGATAAGTATCTGGAGATGCCGGAATGAGTGAAATGATGCGGTGTATTCGCCTGGACCAATACGGTCCGGCCGAGCAAATGTACCTTGGCGAGGCTGCGCGTCCGGTTGCCGGCCCCGGTGAAGTATTGATTCGTGTGCATGCTTCCGGTGTCAATCGGCCCGATGTTTCCCAGCGCGAGGGTAATTATCCGCCGCCTCCCGGTGCCAGCGAGCTGCTGGGATTGGAAATCGCCGGGGAAATAGTAGCGGGAGATCTGGCTCACCCCGACAACCGACATGGCTTTGCAGTCGGTAGTCGGGTATGCGCATTGGTGGCAGGTGGCGGCTATGCCGAATACTGTGTTGCGCCGCTGGCGCAGTGCCTGCCGGTACCCGGCGAGCTGACTATGGCCCAGGCCGCCTCTCTGCCGGAAACCTATTTCACAGTCTGGACCAACGTGTTTGATCGCGCCCAGCTCGGCCGTAATGGCGAAACCGAAACCCTGTTGGTACACGGTGCTGCCAGCGGGATCGGGGTGGCTGCCATTCAGATCGCCACCGCGCTCGGCCATCGAGTGTTCGCTACGGCGGGCTCGGATGAGAAGTGCGACTACGCGATCCAGTTGGGAGCCGATGCAGCGATCAACTATCGCACCACGGATTTCGTCCCGGTGGTGCAAGAACTTACCGCCGGACAAGGCGTGGATGTGGTGCTGGATATCGTTGCGGGGGATTACATCAACCGAAATATCCAATGCCTGGCCTTTGACGGTCGGTTGTCGATGATCGCGGTGCTGGGTGGCCAGACTGCAGAAATGGATTTGCTCACTTTTCTGTTCAAGCGGTTGACCATGACCGCCTCGACCCTGCGTGCGCGGCCGGTTGATTTCAAAGGCGCTATCGCTGATTCGCTATGCGAACAGGTATGGCCACTGCTCGGCAGTGGTGCGCTGTGTCCGCCTAGCCCTCAAAGCTTCAAGCCTGCCGACATTGTGCTTGCTCATCAACAGATGGAGCGGGCAGAGCTGTTGGGCAAGGCGGTTATTCAATGGGTCTGATCGAGCCCGGCTCCTGGAGGTGAACCTTTAAGCCACTGCGTGTTGCACAACAAGAAAAAAACACATCGAATGAAAGAGACTGCTATGAAACTTGACAACAATAAAGCATTTCTCGCGGTACCCGGCCTGAGTGCTTTGACGCTTGCGATTGCCATGACCCATGCCGCGCCTGCCTATTCCCTGGAGCTAGCTGGGGGTAGCCTGGAGTGGAACAACATCGTGCGCTACAACCTCGGTATGCGCATGGAGAAGCAGGACAGCGCTATTGAAACTCATGCCAGTACCGATGAAGGTACTAGTTCCTATGATCGCTACGATATCGTCACCAATCGGGTGGACTGGTACAGTGAGATGGGCTGGGACTACCAGGGTAAATTCGGCCTGAAGCTGAGCGGTGCTGCCTGGTACGATCAAGCCTTTAATGACAAGGTGGAAACCGGTCCCGGGCTGGAGAATGCTGGCAGCTACGACAATAATCGGTTTTCCGGTTTCACCGAGCGTTACCACGGCGGGTTATCGGGAGAGATTCTTGATGCGCATGTCTACAGTAACTTTGCCTTCGGCAGTACTGTGGGTGATATCAAGATTGGTCGCCAGACCAACCTCTGGGGTGAAGCGGTCATCTTTTCTCCCCATAGCGTATCTTATTCGCAGGCACCGATTGATGGCCTGAAGGCGGCGGTGGCGCCTGGTGCGGACGCGCGCGAAATCAGTATGCCGGTGGGGCAAGTGCACCTCAATCTGCAGGCGACACCCAATCTGTCCTTGGCGGCTCAATACTTTTATGAATGGGAGCCTACACGTCTCAGTCAGGGCGGCACCTATCTGGCGGGCTCGGATATGATTTTGGAGGGGCCCGACAGGTTTGGTGCATTACCGCTGCGTAATCGCGGGTTGAATGAGCCGAAGGATAGCGGTGACTGGGGTGTTGCGGCGCGATATTTCTTCGAGCCGATCAATGCTACCGCCGGTATCTACTACCGCGAGTTCACAGAACGGGCACCGTTCCTCAGCCTGGATCTTGCTGGAGGCACTTATGAAGCCTTGTACCCCGAGAATGCCAAGCTGATTGGTCTGAGCTTTTCCAAGTTGTTAGGTAAGACCAGTTTCGGTGCTGAGATCGTGCACCGCCGCAATACTGCTCTGGTCAGTTCGATTACCGATGGCAGCGAAAATGTAGCGCGCGGTAATACCTGGCACTTCTTGGCTAACGGCATCCGCACTTTCGGGCCTAACGACTACTGGTCAACCGCCGCTCTGACGATGGAGGTGGCTGGAAGTCATCTGGAGAAAGTCACCAAGAACGAAGATTATTTCAACTTCTGTGACAAGAACAGCGATGCCAAACGCGGCTGTGCCACACGTAATTCAGTGCAGGGAACTATTCGTTTCAGTCCGCAGTGGACTGCCATAGCGGTGGGTTGGGATGCAGGTTTCTCTACTGCCTTTACTTATGGGCTGTACGGTAACAGCGTGGTGTCCGGTGGTGGTAGCGAGCGGGTCGGCAGCTATAGCTTTGGCCCGAGCCTGACTTACAACGCAAATCATGAGTTCAAGTTGCAATACATCGACTACCTGGCGACCAAGAAAGACAATCCGGCAGGCGGCATTTTGTATAGCAACGGTTCGCAGCTGCAGGATCGCGGCTGGCTCTCACTCACTTATACCGGCCAGTTCTGATTGGAGACAAATACAATGAAAAAGACTCTTCTTGCTTCGTCCATGCTACTTGTGAGCACGCTGCTTGCCCAGACCGCCTTCGCTTATGATGCCAATGATCTGGGAAATGAGCTGACCCCGTGGGGCGCGATTGCAGGTGCTAATGCTGACGGAACTATCCCAGCCTATTCCGGCGGGGTGAAGCCGCCGGCCAATTATGATCCAGCCAACCCCGGCTTTCGTCCTGATCCATTTTCGGATGACAAGCCAGTGCTGGTAATTGATGCCAATAACTACAAAGAGCATGAGGACAAACTGAGCGAAGCTCTGGTTCTGATGTTCCAGAAGTATCCTGAAACCTTCCGGATCAATGTATATCCGACCCGTCGTTCAGTGAGCTATACGGATTCCTTTTTGGAAAACTCCAAGCTGAACGCCGACCGTTGCAAGACTATCAATGGTCCTTTGGGGCTGGACACCTCTACCGGCTGTGGTCAGGGCCTTGCTTTCCCTGTTCCGCAAAATGGTCTGGAAGTGATGTGGAACCACGACACTTCATACCGCGGTCTGATCGTTATGCAGAAGAACTATGTCGGCAAGTACGCCAAGCCTAACGGTGATCTGGTCCATAGCTACACCGCCAACGCACTG
>JASJKW010000280.1:0-4050 GCA_037621305.1 Pseudomonas sp. | reverse complement strand
TGGAAATGGTGCTGAGCATGGTGTCCTGGGCGGACAGGCCGGTCTTGCTTACCCATAGTGCTGCGTGCATGTCGTGTCTCCTAGCTGAGCAAAATGATCAGCTGATCTGCAGAAGTTTGTTGGTGGCCTGGGCGTTCTCTTCAGCGGTGCGCATCATCTTGATGTGCAGCTCGAATTGCCGGGCCAGGGACAGCATCGCGGTCATCTCTTCCACCGCATTGACGTTGCTGCCTTCGAGAAAGCCGGTTACCAGGGTTACGGCACCGTCGGCCGGCTGTTCCTGGCCATTGTTCATGCGCATCAGACCATCTTCACCTTTGTGCATGGTTGCCTGATCGGGCTTGACCAGCTTGATCCGATCCACTTCGGCCAGCACGTTCGGCGCTTCGCCCTGAGCGCGGAAACTGATGGTGCCGTCAGTGCCGATCTCCACCTTGTCCGCTGGCGGCAAGGCAATCGGCCCGGCGTTGCCGAGTACCGGCAACCCACCGCTGGTGCGCAGGATGCCGAATACATCAATTTTCAGGTTGCCGGCGCGGGTATAGGCTTCGCCGCCATCAGGTGATTGAACGGCAATCCAGCCGTCACCGTTCACCGCAATATCCAGATCCCGTCCGGTTTCCTGCAGCGTACCGGCTGACATGTCAGTGCCCGGGCGCTCGGTCATGGCGTAGGCGCGGGTCGGCAAACCCTCACCAAACACCGGCATGGAGCGGGCCTGCTCGAAATCTCGGCGAAACCCGGTGGTGCTGACGTTGGCCAGGTTGTTGGCATGGGCACGCTGGGCCAGCATGTTCTGACTGGCGCCGCTCATGGAAAGAAAGAGGGATTTGTCCACGCTCTACTCCGCTTCGGCAATCTGACGGGAAATTGCCGCTTTGAATGATCTCGGAGTAGATAAAGCAGGGTTCATGCCAACTCACTTTAAATGAAATATTGTCATTTATTTCAATGAGTTATAAAAAACATAGAAAAGAAAACGGCAACAGCGGCAAGTCAGATTGCCGTTGTTGCCGCTTTGTCGGCATGAGAGCCTCCGCCCCGCCCCTTGTCGCGCAGCAAACAGGGTACTGCCAAGCCTCTCGAGATTGTAGGAGGGGCGACTCGCCGCGACGGCGTCCGCAGGACGCCCCAGGTTTGCCGGCTGGCTCTGTGCCCGCTGATATTGGCTGGCCTCGCGGCCAGCGTCGCGCCGGGTCGGCCCTCCTACAAGCGAGTCCCTACTGGGAGATACTTAACGCAGATTGATGATGGTCTGCGTTACCGCATCTTCAGTCTGAATGGTCTTGGCGTTGGCCTGATAGTTGCGCTGGGCAACAATCAGGTTGATCAGCATTTCCGACAGATCAACGTTGGATTGTTCCAGTGCGCCGGACTGCACCAGACCCTGAGTACCGGTACCCGGCGCGCCGATTACCGGCTCGCCCGAACTGCTCGACTGGGCCCAGGCGGTATCACCTAACGGCTTCAATCCCTGCTGGTTGGCGAAGGTAGCCAGGACCAACTGGCCCTGGGTCTTGGTCTGGCCGTTGGTATAGCGCGCGACCAGCATACCCTGATCGTCAATTTCCAGGCCGGCCAGCTCACCAGTGGTGAAACCGTCCTGCACCACCGAGGTCACGCCGAAGCCGGAAGCGTATTGCGACGAGCCGGTGAGGTTCAGGATAATCTCCTGCGCCTCGGCGCCGGCTGGCTGACCGTTGGCATCCAATGGAGTCCAGCCGGAAATACTGGTGACTGGATTACCGACCAGCGCACCTGCGGTGTTGAACGTCAACTCCTCCGGAATACTGCTGAAATCGGGGTCGGTAGCTGCCACACCATTCAGGTTTCGGCCATCAATCAGCACGTGCATGTCCCACTTGTTGGCTTCGGTTTTGACGAAATACTTGGTCATCACATGGGCATTGCCCAGGCTGTCGTAGACGTTGACCGATGTAGAGCTGTTGTAGGTAGAGGAGTCCGACGGATCAAAATCACTACGTGCTGCGTCGCGCGAAGCGTCCAGCGCCTGCGTTTCTGCATGGGTCCTGGCGGCAGCCGCATCAGTTTCGCTCAATGCATCCGGATCCAGGCCACTGTTAGTGATATAGGCGTTGTATTCAGCGGCGAAGGTTGAATCATAAATATTCTGCGCCCCTGTCGGCCGTACGCTGGATGAGTTCAGATTCAATGTCGATGCTACCTTGCTGGTAGCGTTCGGATTCGCTGCCCGGGTGTCTACCCGCAGATCAGTCGGCACGCCTTCATTGAGTTTGCCGGTCACCGCATTGACGCCGTAACCCTGCAGGCGCTCGCCATTGTTGTTGACGATAAAACCTTCCTGGTTGGTGCCGAAGTAGCCGGCACGGGTGTAGCTCAAAGCGCCGTTGTTGCTGGTGACGAAAAAGCCGTTACCGTTGATCGCCAGATCCAGGCTGTTTTCCGTGTAGTTGATATTTCCCTGGGTGAAGATCTGCGCTACGTTGTCGAGCACGACACCGCTGCCCTGCGCATTACTACCCGTACCCAGAATGGAAGCAGAATAGACGTCGGCAAACTCCGCACGGGAGCTCTTGAAGCCAACGGTACTGGCGTTGGCGATGTTGTTACCGGTGATATTCAGATCGGAAGATGCCGCCCGGATACCACTGAGACCGATGTTGAAAGACATGACTGACTCCTTTTGACGCTTGTCGGACGACGTTACTTACCGATTGAGAAAACGTCTGACAGACCGATACTGCCCAGGCCTGCCAGGTTGAGAACCATTTCACCGCCGTGGCCAACCCCGAGGGAAACGCTGTCCACGTTCGCCGGCAGCAGGGTCGCCAGCTGCTTGGTCTCACCATTGAAGCTGGCCTGCGCCTCGAAACGGTATTTGCCGGCCGGCAAGACATTGCCGCTGGCATCCTTGCCGTCCCAGGCAAACTCGTTGATACCCGCTTCCTGCGCGCCCAGATTGATGGTGGAGACCACGCTGCCCGCGTCGTCATAGACATTCACCGTGACCGCACCACTGGCCTGCGGCAATGCCAGCTGACCAGTGAAGCCGGCCTGTGGATCGATCATCGCCTGATCCGTTGGAATCACCACGGTCCGGCCCACCAGGGACGACGCCTGCAGCGCCTGGGACGACTGGAAGCTGCTGACCATGGAGTCAATCGAGCTGTTCATCTTCTCGATGCCTTCGACCGTGCTGAACTGTGCCAGCTGGGCAATGAATTCGCCGTTTTCCTGGGGCGACATCGGGTCCTGGTTATTCAGCTGTGCGACCAGCAACTCGAGAAACTCGTTCTTGCCCAGTTCATCACCTTTGGCGAAACGACCCTGGTCAACCTGGTATTGATCCAGCAGGCTGTTGCCAACGCTTATATTGTTGCTCATTCGCGTCTTTCCTTATTGGCCCAGCGTCAGCACGCGCTGCAGCATGGTTTTTGCGGTATTCATGATTTCCACGTTGGTCTGATAGGCCCGCGAGGCGGCCATCATATTGGCCATCTCTTCCACCACGTTCACGTTCGGATAGAACACGTAGCCTTCTTCATTGGCCATGGGATGGTCAGGCTCATAGCGCGACTGCAGCTCCGCATCCGACTCCACCACGCCCAGCACCTGCACGCCCTGCCCCGCCTGGTCCGCCGGCGCAAACAAGGAGCCGCCCATGGCCTGCTGCTCGTTGAATACAGTGGCAAATACAGCCTGGCGGGCACGGTAAGTCTGGTCGATGCTGCTGGAGACGGTCTCGGCGTTGGCCATGTTGCTGGCCACGGTATTGAGCCGCAGAGACTGTGCATTCATGCCGGAACCGGCAATATCAAATACCTGATTGAGCGACATGATCAGTCTCCGCGCAGGGCTGTCATCAACCCTTTGAATTTGCTGTTGAGAAAAGTGAAGCTGGCCTGAAAGTCGATGGCATTTTCCGCATAACGGGCCTGCTCAGCCTGCGTTTCCACGGTATTGCCGTCGACCGACGGTTGGTAAGGAATGCGATAGCGCAGGCCGGCAGCCTGATCGATGAAGCCCTCGACATCCAGATGCCGAGCATGCGTGCGTGCGGCCTGGAAG
>JASJKW010000279.1:0-3616 GCA_037621305.1 Pseudomonas sp. | reverse complement strand
GGCGGAACAGTTTGGTGTGTCTCGCCCCTCCCTGCGCGAGGCCATTCAGAAACTGGCCGCACGCGGCCTGCTGGTCAGCCGCCAGGGCGGCGGCAATTACGTCACCGAATCCCTGGGTTCCAGCTTCAGCGATCCTCTGCTCGGCCTGCTTGAAGGCCGCCCCGAAGCGCATCGCGATCTGCTGGAGTTTCGCCACACGCTGGAAGCCGACTGCGCCTACTATGCCGCGCTACGTGCCACCGAGGTCGACCATCAGCACCTGCGCGAGGCCTATGACGCATTGCAGGCCTGCTACGCTCGCGAAGGCGGCAGCCGCTCCGAAGAAGGCGCCGCCGATGCGCGCTTCCACCTGGCCATTGCCGAAGCCAGTCACAACATCATCCTGCTGCATACCATCCGTGGGCTGTTCGATCTGCTCAAGCGCAACGTAGTGACCAATATCGGCGGCATGTACGCGCTGCGCATGGGAACACGGGACACACTGATGCAGCAGCATCGCGCCTTGCTGGACGCGATCATCGAAGGTCGTGCAGAGGATGCCCGGCGCCATGCCAGCGAACATATCGACTATGTCCGTGAGGTATTGGCCGAGCGGCAGCAGGAAGAACAGCGCCGCAGCCGGGCCAGACGCCGGGAAAAGCATTAGAGCCGGTTGCCGCTGAAAATCGCAGCATGGCCGAGCGCAGCGGCTATAGTTATTGTTTCCGGTGGACTCGATGCTGCAATTTACAGGAGGCTTGATTGATGAAAGACGCTCTGCCCGCGTTAGCGGTGAGTCTGTTTTTTCCGATCGCACTCTCGGCGCATGCCGAGCAACTGAGTCCCACGCCTGAAGCAGGCTTGTGGCGCAATGAAACACGCATCCTGATCAACGGCGAGGACCACATGCCAGCGATTCGCCAGGCCCAGCAACAGCTGCTGGAAACATTGCCACCAGACCAGCGAGACACCCTGGAAGGCGCCATCGCACAGGGCAACCCGGGCATCCGGATGGAATGCATCACCTCGCACCAAGCGGCGGGCATGGTGCACATTGATGCAATGAGAAGGAAGATCCAGCGTAACGTGCCCGAATGTGAACTGACGGTGAGCTCAGCGGACCGCTCCCGCTTGCGAATCAACGGTGATTGCCGCGGCGAGAACGGTTTCGATGGGGACATGCAGGGCGAACTGGAGATCGTCAGCAGCCAGGAAATCCGCTCCTCCTTTCTCGGTCGCGGCCACTTTCAGATGACCCGCGATGACGGAACCAGCAGTCGGCCCTCAAATATTCAACAACTGGAAATCTCACGCTGGACATCACCGGATTGTGGTGCGGTAACGCCGAATGAAAAGCTGTTGTTCTGATTTTCGGCTTTCTCCGCCGCCGCCGTAGACTAGACTGTCTCTATGACTACAGGAGAACGGGCCATGCTGAAACATTGTATTCTCGGTTTTGATTATTCCGAAAGCTGGCAGAAAACCTGCGACAGATTGCCCTCGGTAGTGCAGATGGCCGACATCCGCAGACTGACCATAGTGTATGTGGTAGACACTACCCGGCGGATGAACATCGAAGACAGCGAAGCTGCTGCTGCCAGCCATCTCAAGGAACTGGCAACCCATCTGAGCGGCGAACTGGGAATCGAGGTGGATTACGACGCGCGACGCGGCTTCGCGGCCACCGAACTGAATGAAGCCGCACGCCACCATAAAGCCAATGGCATCATTGTCCTGAATCAGAGCCACTCCGCCGGTCGCGCGCTCTTCTACGGCAATATCACCCTGAATCTGGCGCGCATAACGCGTGTGCCCCTGCTGATCCTCGCAGCAGATGGTCCGGTCGTCGAGCCCACCGCCCCCGTCCTGCTGGCAACTGACGGCTCGGCGCCGGCTCGTGCAGCCCAGCGCTGTTTCGAAGGTTTTCTGAAAGATGGCAGACACGGCTTGGTACTGTGGGTGGAGACTGAGCATGACGAGGATGCCGCCGCCATCAACAACCTGACGGCCGACATCATCAGTCGACATGAGCAGGTGGTCTCTCGCCATGTGAAAGGCGACGCCGTGCAGCAGATCGTCAAAACGGCAGAAGCTGAACAGGCGGCGCTGGTGATTCTCGGCAAGCGCGGGACCACACCGATTCAGGACCTGATGATCGGCAGCACCGCCGAAGGCGTTGCACGACAGAGCCATCAACCGGTTCTGCTGATCCCTGCCAACACCACGTTCTGAAATAAAAAAGCCCCGGCATGCTTGCCGGGGCTTTCAGTAAGACGCCAGTCTTGCTTAGAAGAACGCCTGCAAACCTGTCTGAGCACGCCCCAGAATCAATGCGTGCACATCGTGAGTACCTTCATAGGTATTCACCACTTCCAGGTTCACCACGTGGCGAATCACGCCATACTCGTCGGAAATCCCGTTACCACCCAGCATGTCTCGCGCTACCCGGGCAATATCCAGCGACTTGCCGCAGGAGTTACGCTTCATGATCGAGGTGATTTCCACCGCGGCAGTACCTTCGTCCTTCATGCGACCCAGGCGCAGACAGCCCTGCAGCGCCATGGTGATCTCGGTCTGCATGTCAGCCAGTTTCTTCTGTACCAGCTGGGTCTGAGCCAGCGGACGGCCGAACTGCAGACGGTCCATGGTGTACTGGCGGGCAGTGTGCCAGCAGAATTCAGCGGCGCCCAAGGCACCCCAGGCAATACCGTAACGGGCCGAGTTCAGACAGGTGAACGGACCGCGCAGCCCGGTCACACCCGGCATCAGGTTTTCTTCCGGCACGAATACATCGTCCATCACGATTTCACCGGTGATGGACGTACGCAGACCGACCTTGCCCTTGATCGCCGGGGCGCTCAGACCTTTCCAGCCCTTCTCCAGAATGAAGCCGCGGATCAGATCGTCTTCGGTCTTGGCCCAGACCACGAACACATCGGCAATCGGGCTGTTGGTGATCCACATCTTGGCACCCTTGAGCAGGTAGCCGCCGTCGACTTTCTTCGCCCGGGTGATCATCGAACCCGGATCGGAACCGTGGTTCGGCTCGGTCAGACCGAAACAGCCGATATATTCGCCGCTGGCCAGTTTCGGCAGGTATTTCTGCTTCTGCTCTTCTGTGCCAAATTCGTTGATCGGCACCATCACCAGCGAGGACTGCACGCTCATCATGGAACGGTAGCCGGAGTCCACACGCTCCACTTCACGGGCGATCAGGCCGTAGCATACGTAGTTCAGACCGCTGCCACCGTACTCGACAGGAATGGTCGCACCCAGCAGTCCCAGCTCACCCATTTCACGGAAAATAGCGGCATCGGTCTCTTCGTTGCGGAACGAATTGAGTACCCGTGGCATCAGCTTGTTCTGGCAATACTGCGCTGCCGAATCGCGAACCATGCGCTCTTCTTCAGTGAGCTGCTGGTCCAGCAGCAGCGGATCTGCCCAGTTGAAAGTTGCTTTGGTGTCGGCCATGAGAACTCCGTAAACGATTGTTGTAGTGAGGCAGGTTGGCACTCCTGCAGCGATGGAACAAGACTAGCCCCCCGGCACTGCTGAGGCAAACGCGTTTTCCTCAACAAGCTGTGCTAAATTGGAACTCCGTAAAACCAAAGACCGCTCGTCCACAGGAGCCCCGCAT
>JASJKW010000278.1:0-3561 GCA_037621305.1 Pseudomonas sp. | reverse complement strand
CGAAGGCGATGACTCCCCCTACGCCAACATTCTGGTAACCCGTGCCCAGGATGCCGAGAACGAAACCGTTCAGAAGCTGGTGAAAGCGCTGCAGAGTGATGAGGTGAAAAAATTCATCGAATCCAAATATCAGGGTGCTGTGGTTCCGGCGTTCTGATTCGCATAGATGTGCAAAAGCCCCTGTCTCGTGCGCGTGGCAGGGGCTTTTTTGTGCGGTATCGTCGGAGCAAGTTACAGGTTGATGCCCGGTCGGTGTCAGCCTCTGCGTCGGGTATGACCCTGCAGGCCAGCGCCGGCTCACCAGGAAGCTCCCCGCAGCGCTTTGCCAACCTAAGCCTACCCAATCAACAGACAAAAAAACCCGCGACCAAACTGCATCGCGGGCTACTTCAACCACCGGTCGTTATCAGACAGGCACTTCAGACATAGATACGCCGAGCGCTTCGGCTATGCCCTTGCCATAGGCAGGATCAGCCATGTGGCAGTGGGTAATGTGGCGAATCATGATGTGGCGTTCCACACCGTTCATGGCCCGCGCCGTGTTCTCGAACAAGCGCTGCTGCTCCTCAGACGACATCAGACGGAACAAATTGCCGGGCTGAGTAAAGTAGTCAGCATCATCCGCACGATAGTCGTAGCGGGCCGCAGCGCCTTCCAGCGCCATCGGTGGCTCGCTGAAGTCCGGCTGCTCCTGCCATTCACCGTAGGTATTCGGCTCGTAGTGCAGGCGGCTACCCTGGTTGCCATCGACCCGCATGGCGCCGTCACGATGGTAACTGTGTACCGGGCAACGCGGCGCGTTCACCGGAATCTGATGATGGTTTACCCCCAGACGGTAGCGCTGTGCGTCGCCATAGGAGAACAGGCGCCCCTGCAGCATACGGTCCGGCGAAAAGCTGATGCCTGGCACCACGTTAGCCGGCGTAAAGGCAGCCTGCTCCACATCCTGGAAGTAGTTGTCCGGGTTGCGATTGAGCTCCATGTAGCCCACCTCAAGCAACGGATAATCCTGCTTCGACCAGACCTTGGTCAGATCGAACGGATGGAAACGGTAATTCTCGGCCTCGGTTTCCGGCATGATCTGCACAAACAGGGTCCAGCGCGGGAAGTCGCTGTTCTCGATCGCACCGTACAAGTCACGCTGAGAGCTTTCGCGATCCTCTGCAACCACCGCAGCGGCCTGCGCGTCAGTCAGGTTCTTGATGCCCTGCTGAGTCTTGAAGTGGAATTTGACCCAGTAACGCTGGTTGTCGGCGCTGATGAAACTGTAAGTGTGCGAACCAAACAGATGCATATGGCGGTAGCCCGCCGGAATACCCCGGTCGCCCATCACATAGGTAATCTGATGCAACGCTTCCGGCAGACCGGTCCAGAAATCCCAGTTGTTATTGGCGTTGCGCATGTTGGTGCGCGGGTCGCGCTTGACCGCGTGGTTGAGGTCAGGGAATTTCAGCGGGTCGCGGAAGAAGAACACCGGGGTGTTGTTGCCCACCAGATCCCAGTTGCCCTGTTCGGTGTAGAACTTCAGGGCAGCACCGCGAATATCGCGCTCGGCATCGGCTGCACCACGCTCACCGGCAACGGTGGAGAACCGGGCGAACATCGGCGTTTTCTTGCCCACCTCGGCAAAAAGACGCGCCTTGGTGTATTTCGTGATGTCGTGAGTCACGACAAACTCACCGAAGGCACCGGAGCCCTTGGCGTGCATCCGACGCTCGGGAATCACCTCACGGTCGAAATGTGCGAGCTTTTCCAGAAACCAGACATCTTGCAGTAACATCGGACCCCGCGGTCCGGCCGTCATTACGTTCTGGTTCTCGGATACCGGCGCACCGGCCACGGTGGTGAGTTTTGGCTTATCAGTCATATTGCTTTCTCCTGGATCAATTCGGCGGCCAGCGGAAGCGAACCGGTGGCGTTGGAGTAATGATAGGGAGTTGCACTCAATAGACCCAATAAGTTGAATCAACTCGAGCGATAGCAATTACACATGAGCTGTTTGCCGGACAGTATCAGTAGCTTGATTTTCAGACATAAAAAAACCGGGCATATGCCCGGTTTTCTTTGAACAGACTACAGCTTACTCTTCAGAAGCAGCAGCCAGCTCAGGACGATCAACCAGTTCCACGTAAGCCATGGGAGCCGCATCGCCAGCACGGAAACCGCACTTCAGGATACGAACATAGCCGCCGGGACGGTCTGCGTAGCGCTTGCCCAGGTCGTTGAACAGCTTGCCTACAGCTTCTTTGCTGCGGGTGCGGTCAAACGCCAGACGACGGTTGGCTACAGTATCTTCTTTCGCCAGTGTGATCAGCGGCTCTGCAACACGGCGCAATTCCTTGGCCTTGGGCAGAGTGGTTTTGATCAGTTCATTTTCGAACAGCGACACCGCCATGTTCTGGAACATGGCCTTGCGGTGCGAGCTGGTCCGACTCAGGTGACGACCACTTTTACGATGACGCATCTCTCAATTCCTCGGTGTCAGACGATCAGGCCGTAACCTTGTCGTCCTTCTTCAAGCTTGCAGGCGGCCAGTTGTCCAGACGCATACCCAGTGAGAGACCACGCGAAGCCAGAACATCCTTGATTTCAGTCAGGGATTTCTTGCCCAGGTTCGGGGTCTTCAGCAGTTCCACTTCGGTACGCTGGATCAGATCGCCAATATAGTAAATATTTTCAGCCTTCAGGCAGTTGGCCGAACGAACAGTCAGCTCCAGGTCGTCAACCGGGCGCAGCAGGATCGGATCGATCTCGTCTTCCTGCTGTTCCACTACAGGCTCCTGGTCACCCTTCAGATCAACGAAGGCAGCCAGTTGATGCTGCAGAATGGTAGCGGCACGACGGATCGCTTCTTCCGGATCCAGAGTACCGTTGGTTTCCAGTTCGATGACCAGCTTGTCCAGGTTGGTACGCTGCTCAACACGAGCGCTCTCGACTACATAGGCTATGCGGCGAACCGGAGTATAGGTAGCGTCGAGTTGCAGACGGCCAATTGAACGGCTTTCGTCTTCATCCGACTGACGCGCATCAGCAGGCTCATAGCCCCGGCCACGCGCAACAGTCAGCTTCATGTTCAGAACACCGTTGTCGGACAGCGTGGCGATGTGGTGATCGGGGTTAACGATCTCCACATCGTGATCCAGCTGAATATCGCCAGCGGTGACCGCACCCGGGCCCTTTTTGGAAAGGGTCAGGGTGACGTGATCACGACCATGCATCTTGATCGCTACACCTTTAAGGTTAAGCAGGATCTCGATGACATCTTCCTGAACGCCTTCGATGGCGCTGTACTCATGCAAAACGCCATCGATTTCCGCCTCAACCACGGCACAACCGGGCATGGACGAGAGCAGAATGCGCCGCAGCGCATTGCCCAGGGTATGACCAAAACCACGCTCCAGCGGCTCAAGAGTGATCTTGGCGCGCGTGGGCGAGGTTTCTTGAACGTCGATATGACGCGGAGTAAGAAACTCGGCAACCGAATTTTGCATGAAAGGCACCTTTTGCTGACTATCTCTTACTTGGAGTAGAGCTCGACGATCAGGTTTTCGTTGATTTCGG
>JASJKW010000277.1:0-3096 GCA_037621305.1 Pseudomonas sp. | reverse complement strand
AGCGTACTGACACGCAACGGCATCCCGGTGTGCGCACACCTGGGTCTGACCCCGCAGAGTGTCAATGTCACCGGCGGCTACAAGGTCCAGGGTCGTGAAGAAGCTCAGGCCAGAGAGCTGCTTGCCGACGCCATTGCCCTGGCTGAAGCCGGCGCCGCCCTGCTGCTGCTGGAGTGCGTACCCAGTACGCTGGCGGCAGAAATCACCCGCTCAGTGAATATTCCGGTCATAGGCATCGGCGCAGGTCCGGATACCGACGGTCAGATGCTGGTAGTGCATGACATGCTCGGCCTGTCGTTCAACGGTCGCATGGCCAAGTTCGTGAAGAACTTCATGACCGGTCAGCCGGATATCCAGTCGGCCCTGCGCGCTTATGTGGCAGCCGTGAAAGCGATTGAGTTCCCGACGGCCGAGCACGAGTTCTGACACCCATGAATACATTGCATTCGATTGCCCAGCTGCGCGCTGCATTGGCACGCGCCCGCCAGGAGAACAAACGCATCGGCCTGGTACCCACCATGGGCAATCTGCACGCAGGGCATATCGCCTTGGTGGAGAAGGCGCGGCAGCGTACCGACTATGTCGTAGTCAGCATCTTCGTCAATCCGCTGCAGTTCGGCGCGAACGAGGATCTGGACAGCTATCCGCGCACGCTGGCGGAAGACCAGCGCAAGTTGCTGGATGCCGGCACCGACCTCATCTTTGCACCCAATGTCAGCGAAATGTATCCCGAAGGCATGAACGGTCACACACTGATCAGCGTGCCGGTGGTGTCAGAGGGGCTCTGTGGTGCCAGCCGCCCCGGTCATTTTGATGGCGTATCCACGGTCGTCAGCAAACTGCTGAACATAGTGCAACCGGATCTGGCAATATTCGGCGAGAAGGATTTTCAGCAGCTGGCGGTGATCCGCAAGATGAGCCAGGACCTGTGCCTGCCAGTGCAGATCATGGGTGAGCCCATAGTGCGCGCGGACGATGGCCTGGCGCTGTCTTCACGCAACGGTTACCTGAACGAAGAGCAACGCCGCAGCGCGCCCTATCTGTACCAGACACTGCAACATATTGAGCAGCAGCTCACCTCGGGACGCCGTGACTTTGCGGCAATCATCGATGAAGCTCGCGTAGCCCTGGTCGATGCGGGCTTCAAGCCTGACTACCTGGACCTGCGCGACGCTGAAACCCTGCAGCCGGCCACTGATGAAACGCGGGATATCATCATCCTTGCCGCGGTCTTTCTCGGTACCACCCGTCTGATCGACAACCTCCGCATCAACCTCGCCTGACGATCCACAGCCGGGCACCTGCCCGGCTGTTCCAACTCCAGCATATAGACCAAAGAAGGGTTGAATTGCCTTCGATTCTGGTCAACCCTTGGTACAAACAACCTGAAGCAGAGGCTGCCGGCATCACTGCAGACCTCCTGCGGTCAACAATAACAACAGAGGACCATGCCATGTACAAGATCGAGAAGCACAAGGTTTCCGAAGCCGCGCGTCGCGAGACCCACCTTGATGCCGAGGGTTACGAACGCCTGTATCGCCAATCGATAGAACAGCCGGATACCTTCTGGGCCGAGCAAGCCACCCGCTTCGTTGACTGGATGCAGCCGTGGAGCAAAGTCCATGAAAGCAATATGGAAAAGGGCGAAGCGGCCTGGTTCATTGACGGCAAGTTGAACGTCAGTGCCAACTGTATTGACCGCCACCTGGCCAAGCGTGCCGACCAGACGGCGATTATCTGGGAAGGCGACGATCCGAGCGAAGACCGCCACATCACCTATCGTGAACTGCACCAGCAGGTCTGCCGCCTGGCCAACGTGTTGAAGGCCCGTGGCGTGAAGAAAGGTGATCGCGTCTGCCTGTACATGCCAATGATTCCCGAAGCAGCCTTCGCCATGCTTGCCTGTACCCGTATCGGCGCGGTGCACTCGGTCGTATTTGGTGGCTTCTCCCCCGACGCCTTGCGTGATCGCATCCAGAATGCCGAGTGCCGTGTGGTGATTACCGCCGATGAAGGCGTGCGCGGCGGCAAGAGCATTCCCTTGAAACAGAACGTCGACAAGGCGCTGGCTGACTGTCCGGATGTGCACACCGTGGTCACCGTCAAACGCACCGGCGCCGATATTCCCTGGCATGAACATCGCGATGTCTGGTGCCATGAAGCTTGCGCTGCGGTCAGCGATAACTGCGAGCCCGAGCCCATGGACAGCGAAGACCCGCTGTTCATCCTCTATACCTCCGGCTCCACCGGCAAGCCCAAAGGCGTACTGCATACTACCGGCGGCTACCTTCTCAGCACCGCCCTCACCCATCACTATGTATTCGATTATCACGAGGGCGAAGTCTACTGGTGCACCGCCGACGTCGGCTGGGTCACCGGTCACTCGTACATCGTCTATGGCCCCCTGTGCAACGGCGCCACTACGCTGATGTTCGAAGGCGTGCCAACCTATCCAGATGCCTCACGCTGCTGGAATATCATCGACAAGCACAAGGTCAATATCTTCTATACCGCACCGACCGCTATCCGCGCCTTGATGGCGCTGGGTGACAAGCCGGTCAAATCGTCCTCCCGTGCCAGCCTGCGCCTGCTCGGCAGTGTCGGCGAACCGATCAACCCGGAAGCCTGGGAGTGGTATTACCACGTGGTCGGCGACGGTCGTTGCCCGGTGGTTGATACCTGGTGGCAGACCGAAACCGGTTCCATCCTGATCGCGCCCCTGCCTGGCGCAACCGATCTGAAACCCGGCTCTGCCACCCGCCCCTTCTTCGGTGTAGAGCCGGCACTGTATGACAACGAAGGCAATGAACTGCATGGGGTAGCCGACGGCAACCTGGTGATCAAGCGCTCCTGGCCCAGCCAGATCCGCACCGTATATGGCGACAATCAGCGCTTTATCGAAACCTATTTCAGCACCTACAAGGGCGTCTACTTCACCGGTGACGGTGCGCGTCGCGATGAAGACGGCTATTACTGGATCACCGGGCGAGTGGATGACGTGCTGAACATTTCCGGTCACCGCATCGGCACCGCTGAAGTGGAAAGCGCGCTGGTCTTGCATGATGCGGTCGCCGAAGCTGCCGTGGTGGGCTGCCC
>JASJKW010000276.1:0-13100 GCA_037621305.1 Pseudomonas sp. | reverse complement strand
GGCGTACTGCAATATCTTCAGCCGTCTGGGCCTGAACTACCGACCGGTCGTAGCCGACAACGGCTCCATCGGTGGCGAAGGCTCCCACGAGTTCCACGTACTCGCTGATTCCGGCGAAGATGCCATCGTCTTTTCCGACACCGGCAGCTACGCCGCCAACATTGAGAAAGCCACCGCCCTCCCTCCACAGGGCGAACGTCCCGCTGCCGCCGAAGAGAAAACGCTGGTAGATACGCCCAACCAGACCACGATTGAGGCGATATGCGACTTCCTCGACTTGCCCGCAGAGCGCACCGTCAAATCGCTGATCGTGCTCGGCACGGCTGAAGAAGACGCACCGCAGCCCTTGGTCGCGCTCATTCTGCGTGGCGATCACGAACTGAATGAAATCAAGGCCGAGAATCATCCGGCCATCCATGCACCACTGACTTTTGCCAGTGAAGCGCAGATTCAACAGGCGATTGGTTGCAAGCCCGGCTCCATCGGCCCTGTTGGCATGAACATCAAGATCATTGCCGACCACAGCGCTGCCCATCTGGCAGATTTCGTCTGTGGAGCAAACCAGGACGGCAAGCATTTCGTCGGGGTGAACTGGGATCGTGATGCGCGCTTCGATGAAACTGCCGACCTGCGCAACGTGGTGGAAGGCGACGCCAGCCCGGACGGCAATGGCACTCTGGTGATCAAGCGCGGTATCGAAGTCGGGCATATCTTCCAACTGGGCAGCAAATACAGTGAAGCCATGCAATGCAGCGTACTCAACGAACAAGGCAAGACCTCGATTCTGAGCATGGGCTGCTACGGCATTGGTGTGTCTCGCGTTGTCGCTTCCGCCATTGAGCAACACCACGACGCCCGCGGCATCCTCTGGCCTGACGCCCTGGCGCCCTTCCAGGTGGCATTGATTCCAATGAAAATGGAAAGCTCCGATGCAGTGCGCGAGACAACCGAGCAGCTGTACCACGGCCTGCAGCAAGCCGGTATCGAGGTACTGCTGGATGACCGCGACAAGAAAGTCAGCCCCGGCATCAAGTTTGCCGATATGGATCTGATCGGTATTCCCCACCGCGTGGTCATCAGCGATCGCGGCCTGGCCGACGGCCAGCTGGAATACAAATATCGCCGCGACCAGGACGCCAGCAGCATGCCGGCTGCCGACATGCTCGACTTCCTGATCGAACGCACCCGCAACCAATGAGATCTTTTGCCATGCGCCAACCGCTGCTGCCCTGGGCCTTATGGCTTTGCGCCGGCTTGAGTCTGACTGCCTGCAGTAGCCAGCCGCAACCCTCCGGGGATGCGGCTGAGCGGGTTGAGCGCGAGCTGATCAGTCACAATCTGCGTATCGATGTCGGCGAGCAACGGGTACTGACCTCGCCCCAGCGAACCATTCATGTGACCGAGCAGTTGTTGCATCAGGTAACCGAACTGGACGCTCAGAATCAGGTAGTCAATAGCCTTGAGAGTTATCAGGCATTGCCATGGGCCAGCCAGCCGATCAGCTTGATTGCCGACGGCAAGCGATTCTCCCTGCAGACGGACCATGATGGCCTGCTGCGCCTGAATCTGTTGAGCGAACAGTTTATCGAGCTGGATTTCGAGAGTCTGCGCGTCATTCAGCTTGTCGCCCGTACCGGACCGTCAATCGTTGCCGAACAGAACCTGCTGATCAGCCGCGAGCTGCGCTCGACCTTGCGCGAAGCAGTCAATCTGGTACATGACAACCTGGAAGAAAGCGACGTCGAGCAGTGGGTCTACCGCATCAATCGGCTTGACGCACTCGGTCTGGAGGAGGAATCCAATCAGCTGGAAAACATGCTGATAATGCTGACCATCGGCGACCCCGAACTGCAGACCGAATTTCTTCAGGCCCTGGAAAACAGCGAACGTCCCTGATCATGCCCCGTAACACATGGATTGTGTTCTGCCTGCTTCTGAGCCTTGCACCTGCCGCAACGGCATCCAATCAGACGCAGCCGCCCGTCGACCCCGACTTGCGTGCATTGCTGATGCACACCGTCTCCCAGGCGGACAGCTTTGCCGACGCTTTTGATGCCGAAGTCTGGCTGCTGGACATGTCCACCCGGCTGCGCCGCTACATACCGGACGAAGCAGAACGGCTGAACTTCCTCCAATTGGTTCATCGCGAGGCCCGACAAGCCGGCTTGAAACCGGACCTGGTACTGGCGCTGATTCATGTGGAAAGCCTGTTCGACCGTTACGCCCTGTCACGCGTGGGCGCTCAGGGGGTCATGCAGGTAATGCCATTCTGGAAGAACGAACTCGGCCGCCCCGAGGACAACCTGATCGACCTGGCGACCAACCTGCGTTACGGCTGCACCATCCTGAAATATTACCTCGAGCGGGAGAAAGGCGATCTGCGCCGAGCCCTGGCGCGCTATAACGGCAGCCTCGGCAGCCACCGTTATCCGGACAAGGTGCAGGAATACTGGTATCGCTATTGGTACGTCAAAGACTAATCCAACAACGCCAACAGCGTCTGCTCGGTTTGCGGGCCCGCCAGGCTATGCAGTAGTTCACCGGCAGGATTGAAGACATAGGTAGTCGGCAGCACTATGGGGGTTTCCAGCCGGTAACTGTCGATAAAGTCCTGGCCCATCACAGGAAACTCGATGCCCATTGCGTCCGCCAGCTCACTCAGCTGGTCACCACTGACACCATCGTAATTGATCCCCAGCACCGCAACATGTGGATTACCCTGCGCCAGCCGGTTGAACTCAGGTAATTCGTGGCGGCAGGGGGCACACCATTCGGCCCAGTAATTGACAACCACCCATCGTCCGTCGAGATCCGCGCTGCTGATCCGGTTGCCTTGGTGATCCAGCCATCCTCCTTCACCACAGCCGACCAACAACAACGCGGCGACCAAAATGCCGCTGCCCAGACCGGTTTTCATACGCTTTTCTCCGTTGCGGATGTGGTTTCGCCATCACCACTCAACCAATTTTTCACACTGCCGGCCATAATCCTGCGGCGATTATCTTCCAATTCGACCAGCGCCTCACGAATCGGCGGATACCAGACTGCATCACCTGGCAGCAACAGCGGCAAGGATGCCACACTCGGCAGAGCCTCCGGCAATGCCTCCAGCAATTCCACCAGCTCCAACTGCCCCAGATCCCGACTCAGCAGAAAGCCCCCCTGCTGTGCGCGGGCAATGATGCGTCGGGCTTCCAGCCAATCGGTCAATTGCAACCACAGATCTTCCGTCATGACCCAACCGGTGACATTCACTCTGGCCAGATCCACCGTATGACCCTGTTTCTGCGCCTGGAGAAATACCCGCAGCAGTGCCAACAGGTTGATCAGACGAGGATAGGCCGGACGCCGCCAGGCTAAACTGCTGCCCAGATTGCAGACCAACTCAGCACCAAACAGAATGATCATCCAGCTGACATAGATCCACAGCAAGAACAGCGGGAAAGCCGCGAAAGCACCGTAAATCAGCTGGAAGCTGGGAAACAATGCCACATACAGAGCGAAACAGGCTTTCGCGCCTTCAAACAGCAACGCCACCAGCACACCACCGGCGAACGCGTGCTTTAACCGCACCCGCGTATTGGGCACGGCCACATATATCAGCGTGAAGGCAGCAATACTCAACAACAGCGGCAACCAACCCAGCAACTGCCTCCACGCCGAAGCCAGCACCGCATCACCGGACAGGAGGGTCAGCGAGGCCATATAGGTACTGACCACAAACCCCGCCCCCAGCAGCAGAGGCCCCAGACTCAACACCGCCCAATACAGCAGGAAACTGGAAATACCACGACGCGGATAACGGATCCGCCAGATGGCATTGAACGCTTTTTCGATATTCAGCAACATCAGAAACGCGGTCACCATCAACAACGCCACGCCGATACCGGTCAGTTGTCGTGCCTGTTGGGAAAACTCGCTGAGATACTCGCGCAACGTGGCCCCGGTCGAAGGGACAAAATTATCGAAGATAAACGCCTCGATCTGCCCACTGACCTGATTGAAAGCCGGTATCGCCGCAAGCATCGCATAGGTGACGGTCATCACCGGCACCACAGCAAACAGAGTAGTGTAAGTCAGAGCTGCGGCATTCTTGGCGCAATTATCTTCACCGAAACGCCGTAACAGATAGCGGCAGAAATGCCATAGCAGTTGCAATCGAGGTGGCATTCAGGCTCCCTGACAGCCGATGTTTTGCTTAGAATAGCCTCCATACCCCGCCTGAGCTACAACAGGCGAACCAAATCCCACCTGAATGGAGATAACCATGTCCAGGGTACGCATCTACCACAACCCCCGCTGCTCCAAATCACGCCAGGCATTGGCGCTGCTGGAACAACAGGGCGATGAGCTGGAAGTCATCCATTACATAGATACTCCGCCCGACAGCGCCACCCTCAGCGCGCTGCTGCAACAGCTCGGATTTACCGCCCGCGAACTGATCCGCAAGGGTGAAGATACCTACAAGGAGCTGAACCTGGCCAATCCCGAGCTCAGCGAAGCCGAGCTGGTTCAGGCCATGGTGGATTACCCACGTTTGATCGAGCGACCAATCGTCATCCGCGATGGCCAGGCCATCATCGCTCGCCCACCGGAGAAGATTCTGGAGCTGTACGCATGACCGATCCCTATGTTCTGGTGCTGTACTACAGTCACAATGGCGCCACCGCCAAGATGGCCCGCCTGATCGCCGAAGGCGTCGAACAGGCCGGCCTGGAAGCGCGCCTGCGCACAGTGCCCAAGGTCTCTGCCGAGACCCGTGCCAGCGCACCGGAAATTCCTGACAGCGGCGCACTGTACTGCACCGAGGATGATCTGAAAAACTGCGCCGCCCTGATACTCGGCAGCCCCACCCGCTTTGGCAACATGGCTGCGCCACTGAAGTATTTCATTGATGGCACCAGCAGCCTGTGGCTGTCAGGCAGCCTGTCTGGCAAGCCGGCCGCGGTATTCACCACCACCGCCAGCCTGCATGGCGGCCAAGAAAGCACCTTGCTATCAATGCAATTGCCTTTGCTGCACCACGGCATGTTGCTGGTCGGTCTGCCCTACAGCGAAAGCGCGCTGACCGAAACCCGCGGTGGCGGCACACCCTACGGTGCCAGCCACCTGGCCGGCAGCGATGGCTCCCGTCCGCTGGACAACCACGAGAGCGCCCTGTGTCGTGCGCTCGGCAAACGCGTGGCCACGGTCACTCGTCAATTACTGGCTGGAGCCGCCCATGTCCAGAGCTGACAAGCCGCTGCCGCCGCTGAGCTATCTGCAGCCACGGATACGCATCAGTCGGATGTTGGCCGCTCTGGCCTATGCGGGACTATTGGGGTGTCTGTTCATCTACAACGCCTTCTTCGCAGACTTGCATGGCGCCAACCCGCTGGTGATCGGAAGTTTTCTGCTGTTACCCCTACTGATTTTTATGCCGGGGATCATTACCGGCAATCCTCGGGTTCATGCCTGGCTGTGCTTCGCCATCAATCTCTATTTCGTCTATGGCGTGCTGGCCTGTCTGCAGCCCGAGCGTCAGCTGTATGGCGCCATTCTGGTGGGCACCAGCGTGACCTATTTCATCGCCGCATTGGGATATGTACGGTGGAGCTTTCAGGCGCAGCGGGTTCGTTCACTGCACCCCGCCACAGTGTGACTATGTGAGCCTCCCGGGGTCCAGACTTGCGGGAGCGCCATGCGTTACCAGCCCATTACCCGCTTGACGAAGGGAATGGTCAGGCGATGCTGGGCCTGCAGCGATGCCTGGTCCAGCTGCTCCAATGCCGCGAACAGCTCGTTCATGCCACGTGCTCCTCGACTGAGGATGTAGCGCGCCACTTCATCAGGCAGTTGCAGCCCACGCCGTTCAGCACGTAACTTGAGCATCTTCTGCTTACCCTCGTCATCCAGCGCCTGCAGCTGATAGACCAGCCCCCAGCCCAGGCGTGACACAAGATCCGGCAGATTGAAGTTCAGCGCACGGGGCGCTGCGGTAGCGGCGATCAACAGCCGCCCCTGACGTTGCTGAATACGGTTATACAGGTGAAATAACGCTTCTTCCCAATCATCCTGACCGGCCAGTGCGCCCAGGCCGTCCAGGCACAGCAGGTCGAACTCTTCCATCCCTTCCAGCAGGGCCGGCCCGTGTGTCATCAGCTCATCCAGCGGCAGGTACATTGCCAGGCCGCCTGCCTCAGCCATCCGGTGACAGGCCGCCTGAAGCAGATGCGAGCAGCCGCTTCCGGTGGGACCCCACAGATAAACGCATAACTCTGCGGGCAGATCCTGTGGATTGGCCAGAGACTGCAATACCGCCAGCACCCCGGCGTTGGGCCCGGCGAAATAGCTATCGAAGGTGGCTTCATCCCTGAGCTTGACGCCCAGAGGCAGTTGCACGGGTTGCCCTGCCGCCATCAGATAGATTCCACCTTGCAGATTGGGTTGCTATGCATCGGCCCGTTTTTCATCCTTAGCCGCGCCAGCGGAAATACAGCGTTGGTATCGCCGGAGCAGCAGGCACCACAGGTGCAGCCTGTTCGGCCTCAGCAGGAGGCAGAGCACCCGCCTCTGCCGATTCAGCTGCCGACGCCGGCGCCAAATCCGACATATCCATTGATTCAGAGTCAACTACGGCCGCGTTCTCATCCGTCGGCTGCTCCAGAGCAAGCGGCGCCGATTCGGGCTCTGGCTCCGGTATTGGCTCGGGAATACGTTGCAGGCGCATATCGAGATTCAGCAAGCGCTCAAGCTGGGATTCATTGCCCGGAAAGCGCACCTGCAGCAATACGGTATCCCCGTCGATGGCAACCACCTTGGCTTGCTGTTGCGAGCCGAGTTGACGAACCATCCGCAACAGCTTGGAATAATCAGCGGCGCTGTTGATACCCTCGACATGCAGCCGCCAGCCGGACACATCCTCCGCACTGGCAGCGGGAATCGAATATTGCGCGAATACGGCGTCAGCCATGCCCGTCATCAGCTCATCTGCCGCTGCAGCGGCAGTGCCCGTAATGCGACCGGAGCTGCTTTGATCGTTCAGCCACAGCGTCCAGTCCAACGCTGCCTGTTCATCTTTTCCGGCAATCGTCAGCACCAGCGTACCTTCGGCGGGATAGCGTTCACTGGCTTCCAGCAACTCATCGCGGCTGGCCTCACGAATCACCTGTTCATTGACCTGACTCATATCCTGCAGATCGCCCAAGGGGAAACTCAGAGCAACACCACGGTGCGCTGCGGCTTCCTGGAGCAATAGCGCCCATGGACTGACCGGGCTCATGGAGCGATCACCAAGCTCGCCTGCCTCCACTGCCCAGACCAGAATGCCCGGTCGGTTACGCCCCAGGGCAGAGAGTCCTGCCTCACGCAGCACGCCGCTGAGGGCATCAGGTTCGAATTCGATGCGGACCTTGCCATCCTCAGCCGAACCGATGCGGCGCATAAGCTCCTGGGGAGCTTTCAACGCAGCGGCAACAGGCCCGCGCTGCAGAGCGATATCGCCGCCCGCCAGCCGTTGCAGCATCACGATGGTCGCGTCGCGCATCACCTCATCGCGGCTCTGACCTTCTGCCTGCGTCAATTCCACTTTATAGAGATCATCCAGTACCGCAGCCCATAGATTGAAAGATGCCAGGGCGACAATACACACCAGAAGCAGCCGGACTTTTTGCTTGAAACGCATGGGTAATTCCATTTGATGATGCTGCTGTATGCCCCGAAACCGGCCATGACACAGCGCTCTTAAAGCGCATACATTAAACAAGCGCTGGATCGCCGGCAACCGCAGTCATCCAAAGTCGTTCGAGCATGGTCGCGCGCGCGATGAATTGGTACACTAGCGCGCTATGCCGCGACAGCCGAAAACATGACGGCCCGCCCTCTCCCTTTGATCACTCGAGACCCACGCATGAGCAGCCAAACGCCCTCCAAGCCCTCCATCAGTTACAAGGACGCCGGTGTCGATATCGACGCCGGAAACGCGCTTGTGGATCGCATCAAGCATGTCGCCAAACGTACTGCGCGCCCGGAAGTCATGGGTGGCCTGGGCGGATTTGGTGCGCTGTGCGAAATCCCGGCAGGCTATAAGCAACCGGTACTGGTTTCCGGCACCGACGGTGTGGGCACCAAGCTGCGCCTGGCGATCGACTTGAACAAGCATGATCAGATCGGTATCGATCTGGTTGCCATGTGCGTGAACGATCTGGTGGTATGCGGTGCAGAACCGTTGTTCTTCCTCGACTACTACGCCACCGGCAAGCTGAACATTGATGTCGCCGCGCAGGTGGTAACCGGTATCGGTGCTGGTTGCGAGTTGTCTGGCTGTGCCCTGGTAGGCGGCGAAACCGCCGAAATGCCCGGCATGTACGAAGGCGACGACTACGACCTGGCCGGCTTCTGCGTCGGCGTGGTGGAAAAGGCCGAGATCATCGACGGCAGCAAAGTGCAGCCAGGCGATGTCCTGTTGGCACTGCCTTCCTCCGGCCCGCACTCCAATGGCTACTCCCTGATCCGCAAGATCATCGAAGTTGCCGGTGCCGACATCAGCAGCGTACAGCTCGACGGCCAGCCACTGACCGATCTGCTGATGGCGCCCACGCGCATCTACGTCAAGGCGCTGCTGCAGCTGATCAAGCAAACCGGCGCAGTCAAGGCCATGGCGCACATCACCGGCGGCGGCCTGCTGGAGAACATTCCGCGCGTGCTGCCCGACAATGCCAGCGCCAGCATCGACCTGAGCAGCTGGAAACGCCCAGCCGTATTCAACTGGCTGCAGGAACAGGGCAACGTTGACGAGACCGAAATGCACCGCGTACTGAACTGCGGCGTCGGCATGGTCGTCTGCGTCGGCGCAGACCAGGCCGACAACGCATTGCAAGTACTGAAAGATGCCGGGGAGCAGCCCTGGATCATCGGCACCATCGAAAGCGCCGATGCCAGCGGTGAGGCTGTTGTACTGCGTAACGGCAACTGATAAGTGAGTTGCCGCATCGTCGTATTGATCTCCGGATCAGGCAGCAACCTTCAGGCCTTCATCGATACTCTGCACGGCAGACAGGCCAACATCGTCGCGGTGATATCCAACCGCGACGATGCCTTTGGGCTGGAGCGTGCCGCCAGGGCCGGCATTCCCACCGCGGTGCTCAACCACCGCGCATTTGCTGATCGGGCCAGCTATGACCAGGCTCTCGCAGCTCTGATCGACACGCATGCCCCCGATCTGGTGATACTGGCCGGCTTCATGCGCATTCTCACCGCCGAGTTCGCCCATCACTATCAGGGGCGACTGTTGAACATTCATCCGTCGCTGCTGCCCAAGTACCCGGGGTTGCACACTCACCAGCGTGCGCTGGAGGCAGGTGATCTCGAACATGGCGCCACGGTGCATTTTGTTACTGAAGAACTCGACGGCGGCCCTGCCATCCTGCAGTCACATGTGCCGGTCCTCGCCGATGACACCTCTGATTCGCTCGCCGAGCGTGTTCGCCATACAGAACACAGGCTCTATCCGCTGGCTGCTATGCTGTATGCCAACGGTCGCCTGCGGCTACTGGATGGCCGAGCCTGCCTGGATGGCACCCCCCTGGCTCCGTGCGGTCTCAGGCTGGATCAATTCGAAACCGACACGCGAGGTCATTTCAATGATTGACAGCAGTTCGCTCTTGTTCCGCCGGCCCGGCCGCTGGCTGGCTGCGGCCGTTCTGGCGCTCGGCAGTAGTCTGGTGAGTGCCCAGCCACTGGTTCCCTTCAGCGCCAGCTACGCTGCCGACATGAAGAAGATCCCCGTCAATGGCGAAGCCACACACAGCTTGCAAGCCAACCCTGACGGTACCTGGACGCTCTCCTTCCAGGCTGGAATGTTTGTCGCCAGACTGACCGAAGAGAGCGTGCTGCGACTGGATAATGAGCAGCTGGTCCCGCTCAGCTATCGCTATGAACGCAAAGGCCTGGGCCGTGGTCGTCTGACCACTCAGAACTTCGATTGGGACGCAGGGGTTGTCACCGGTGAGCACAAGAAGGAAGCCTTCAGCCTGCCGACCGAACCCGGACTGCTCGACCGCACGACCTATCAGCTTGCCCTGCAGCGCGACCTTATGGCCGGCAAAACGGAAATGCGCTATCGCGTCGCAGATGAGGATGAAATCGAAGAGTACCGCTTTCGGGTAACCGGCGAGAAACGCGTTACCACGCGTGCCGGTCAATTCGACGCCGTGGAAGTCGAGCGTGTACGCGAGCCCGGCGCCAAACGTGAAACCACCTTGTGGTTCGCCAAAGACTGGCAATATCTGCTGGTCCGCCTGAGTCAGATCGAAACCGATGGGCAGCATTATCAGATCATGCTCAAGGAAGCGACGCTGGATGGCGAGCCGGTAACCGGCACACCAGTCAAGTCGGACGACTGACCTAGTACATCAATTGCCCAGGATGGACGGGATGACACCCGACCATCCTGGCGTACGACTGACTCAGCCGATGAACTTCTCACCCGCTTCAGCACGCTTGACCAACCCGGCCGCTGGCTTCCAGAACTCACCCTGACTGGCTTCCAGTTCGCGAATCTGCTGCAGAACCGCATCCAGCCCCAGGCTGTCGGCGTAGGCCATCGGCCCGCCACGCTCGGCCGGGAAGCCGTAGCCGAAACGGTAGACGCGATCGATGTCTTCCGGACTTTCAGCGAAACCCTCATCCAGTATGCGTGCACCTTCGTTGACCAGCGCCAGAATACAACGCTGAACGATTTCCTCGTTGCCAACCTCGCGCTGTGTGTAACCCGCCTCTTCAGCCACTTCACGGGCCATCATGTCGGTTTCCGGATCATGGATCGCCTGACGGCTGCCTGGCTCGTAACGATAGAAGCCATGACCGCTCTTCTGACCAAAACGCTCCATTTCACACAGACGGTTGTCCAGCCAGACAATCGGCTCGCCACGGCCCAAGCCCGCCAACTGCCGGGAGCGCCAGCCCAGATCCACGCCAACCACGTCATACATGCGGTACGGACCCATCGCCATGCCGAAGCCCTGCAACGCCTGATCCACCTGCCAGGGCGTAGCACCTTCCAACACCACTTCGCGGGACTGGCGTGAGTACATCGACAACATACGGTTGCCGATGAAACCATGGCAGTTGCCGGCCAGTACCGCTTCCTTGCCGATCTTGCTGCCGACCGCCAGACAGGTATCCATCACATCCTGAGCAGTGGCCTTGCCACGTACCACTTCCAGCAGTTTCATGATGTGCGCCGGGCTGAAGAAATGCAGACCCAGAACCTGTGTCGGTCGCTTGGTGGCGGAGGCGATTTCATCAATGTCCAGATAGGAGGTATTGGTCGCCAGAATCGCGGAGGGCTTCACCGCCTTGTCCAGCTCGGCAAAGATGGTTTTCTTCAGATCCATGTTTTCATAGACCGCTTCGACCACCAGGTCCATATCGGTCAGCGCCGCGTAATCCTGGGTGGTGGAGATGCGCTGCAGACGGGCTTGAGCCTCGGCATCATCGAAACGCTGCTGAGCGACGGAGCGCTTGTAGACACTGGCGATATCCGCCAACCCCTTCTCCAGCATCTCGGCATTCACATCCAGCCAGACCACCGGATAACCGGCATTGACGAAGTTCATGACGATGCCGCGGCCCATGGTGCCGGCACCGATCACACCTACCTGTTTGACGTCTTCAAACGAAGCCATATTGCTTCTCCAGAGTTTGTATTTATACGCCGGGCAAGGGTGTAGAAACGCCTGCCGGCATGGACTGAACGGACCAATACATTACGCAAAAGACCCGAGGATGAAAAACGAAACCCGCCAATAACCGGCATTCATGTTGTGAATACGCATGAGCATGAAAAAGTGTCTCGATAACGAGACGCGACTGCTCTGGAACGGCATTTCCGCTACAATGGCCGCGCAGTATCGGATCCCCCGGTTCTCATTGCTATAAGCCGTTCAATGTCCAGATCCTTTCGTACCGTCGCACTGTGTCTGTTCGTCAGCCTGTTCCACTCCGCTCTTCTTTCCGCCGCCCCTGCCACCTTCGAAGCCGCCAAAACGCAGGCTCGACAGCAGGTCTATCACGACCGCAACGATGATGGCACCTTCTACTGTGGTTGCACCTGGGAATGGGTCGGTCGTTCAGGCGGCAAAGTGGATCATCAAAGCTGCGGCTACCAGACCCGCGCCCAACCCAACCGCGCCACGCGCATCGAATGGGAGCATATAGTCCCCGCCTCGCTGTTCGGCCAGCAGCGCCAATGCTGGCAACAGGGCGGACGCAGCAATTGCAAGAAAAGCGACCCGGCATTCAATGTCATGGAAGCTGACCTGCACAACCTCACCCCTGCCATCGGCGAGACTAACGCCGACCGCAGCAACTTCCGCTTCGGCGTCCTGCCCGGCACCGATTACCAGCATGGCCAGTGCGACTTTAAAGTGGAGTTTTCCGACCGGACTGTCGAGCCGCGCGATGCGGTGAAAGGGCAGATCGCCCGGGTCTGGTTCTATATGCACGACCGCTACAACCTGAACATGGCCACTCAGCAACAGCGTCTGATGATGGCCTGGGATCGGCAATATCCTCCAACGCAGTGGGAGCAGGAACGTAACCAGCGGATCGGTCGCCTGATGGGTCATGAAAATCTGTTCGTCACCGGCGAGCGGCAATGGCATCTGAATCACAGAAACAGCGGCGATGGACTGCGCCCCGCCTCGTCGTCTCGAGCACCGGCCAGTCCCACCCCAGCCGCTACACGCGCGTCACAGGCAGAACGGATCATCGGCAACCAGAACAGCAAGGTCTATCACCTGCCGCAGGGCTGCCCCAGTTACCGTCAGGTCAGCAGCCGCAACATACGCTGGTTTGACAGCGAGGCCGAAGCGCAGAAACAGGGCTATCGCAAAGCAGGAAATTGCCGCTGATCTGCCTTCGATAAAACGCGGTCAGGGGATATCAGCTCCTCTGGCCACCCTCTCGATCACGAAATCTCCTTTCCCCCTTCGTTCTTGCCTTCCTTTGATAGATGCACAAGGCAAACGCTTGCCCTACGTAAATCGGACTGAACGCAGATGCCCTCACCATCATCCTGCTGGGTAGCGGGCTGTATCTGTAGCAGCGCAATCAGATAG
>JASJKW010000275.1:0-2643 GCA_037621305.1 Pseudomonas sp. | reverse complement strand
GTCCACCTGGCGACCGACTTCCGAGCTGTCCCGTTTCAATGCAGCGCCTGCCGGCACCTGCCAGGCCATGCCCCAGGTGATACTGGATATTGTGGCCTTGGCTGAGGAGCTACATCAGCAGAGTGGAGGGAGTTTCGATCTGACGCTCGCTCCTTTGCTGCAGCTATGGGGGTTCCATGGCGGTGTTGCTCAACACGTACCGGATGATCAGCAGTTGGCCGAGGCCGTGGCGCGCACTGGCCATGAGCATTTGCATATCCGTGACGGACAGTTGTGCAAGGACACGGACCTGCAACTTGATATCAGCGGTATTGCCGCCGGCTACATGGTCGATGAGGTGGCGGAACACCTGGTGGACATGGGCATCAAAGATTATATGGTGGAGCTTACCGGCGAGCTGAAGGCTGACGGCAGTAAGCCGGGTGGTAGGCCTTGGCGTATCGCCGTGGAAGAGCCGCGAGATGATAGCCGGGTGGCTCAGGTGATATTGCCACTACGGGGGTTCGGCGTATCCACTTCCGGTGACTACCGAAATTATTTTGAACATGAAGGCCGCCGTTACTCGCACACCTTTGACCCGATCAGCGGCAAGCCGGTCATGCATGACCTGGCGGCGGTGACGGTTCTGCATCCCTCAGCTGCCTGGGCAGATGGTTTGTCTACAGTCCTGCTGGTTATGGGATCGGAGACCGGGTGGGAGTATGCTGTCAGACATGAGCTTCCAGCGTTATTCGTTATTCGCAAAGGGGATGGCTTCGTTTCCAGAAGTACGCCCCAGTTCATCGCTCTGCAACAGAGCAAGGAGTAAATCATGGTTTGGGTTCTGGCTTTTGCGGTGATGCTGTTATGCGTCGCCGGTATGGCTGTTGGCGTCATGATGGGACGCCCGCCGATTGCGGGTTCCTGTGGTGGTATTGGTGCGGCCGGGGTGGACAGTAGCTGCGGCATCTGTGGCGGAAACCCTAAAAAATGCGATGAGTCGCGGCAGGATACCGGTGCGACTGGCGCAGCGGCACTCGCTTACGACGCAACGCAGAGCAAGTCAGAACGTAAGTGAGGCGTGGCGAGACATACTCCGTATTCTTACAGGACCGAAATTGAATGGCTGTTTATAACTATGATGTGGTGGTGCTGGGTTCCGGCCCGGCGGGCGAAGGGGCTGCGGTCAATGCAGCCAAACACGGACGTCGGGTGGCGGTAGTCGAAGAGCGCAACATGGTAGGGGGTAACTGTACCCATCTGGGAACTATCCCTTCCAAGGCACTACGCTATTCGGTCAAGCAGATCATTCATTTCAACACCAATCCGATGTTCCGCGTGATTGGGGAGCCGCGGGCGTTCTCTTTTCCTGACGTCCTCAAGAGTGCCGAGAAGGTCATCACCCGACAGGTCACGTCCCGTAACAGTTACTACGCCCGCAATCGGATCGATCTGTTCTTCGGCAAGGGTAGCTTTGCCGATGAGCACACCATTGAACTGGTTAATCCAGAGGGGGCGGTTGATCGCCTGATAGCGCAGGAAATCATCATAGCAACCGGCTCCAGCCCCTATCGGCCGGCGGATATCAACTTCAACCATCCGCGTATCTATGACAGCGATACCATTCTCAAGCTCAACCACACGCCGCGTAACCTGATCATTTACGGGGCAGGGGTGATTGGCTGCGAATATGCGTCCATCTTCTGTGGGCTTGGGGTGAAGGTCGATCTGATCAATAACCGCGACCGCCTGCTGAGCTTTCTGGATGACGAGATCTCGGATGCGTTGAGTTATCACCTGCGCAATAACACCGTGCTTATTCGCCACAATGAAGAGTACGAGAAAATCGAAGGGCTGGATGGCGGTGGGGTTGTGCTGCACCTGAAGTCAGGCAAGAAGATCAAGGCTGATGCGCTGCTCTGGTGTAATGGTCGCTCTGGTAATACTGCCGGTCTGGGGCTGGAAAACATTGGACTGCAGGTCAACAGCCGCGGTCAGGTGCAGGTGGATGAGAACTACCGGACCAGTGTTCCCATTATATATGCGGCCGGGGATGTCATCGGCTGGCCGAGTCTGGCCAGTGCGGCCTTCGACCAGGGGCGTTCGGCTGCCGGTAATATCGTCGAGAACGACAGCTGGCGTTTCGTCAATGATGTGCCAACCGGTATCTACACTATCCCGGAAATCAGTTCTTTGGGTAAAACTGAAAGTGAGCTGACCAGTGAGAAGGTGCCCTACGAAGTCGGTCAGGCCTTTTTCAAAAGCATGGCCCGAGCGCAGATCAGCAGCGAGCCGGTAGGCATGTTGAAGGTCCTGTTTCACCGTGAAACCCTGCAGGTACTGGGTATTCACTGTTTCGGTGACCAGGCATCCGAGATCGTGCATATCGGTCAGGCGATCATGAGTCAGGAAGGAGAGGCCAACACCATCAAGTATTTCGTCAACACCACCTTCAATTATCCGACCATGGCTGAAGCCTATCGGGTAGCGGCACTGGACGGCCTCGGCCGCCTGTTCTGACATCCTTGGGCCGGGATCGTCCCGGCCCTGCAGAACCCCCCGCTGGGAAACCCCAGCTGGGTAGCCCTATAGTTGGTGGAGCGCGTCAGGCGTTTCGTTCAGCACCCTTGTTGCCAGCTGCGGCACATCCGTGATCAGGCTGTC